>DATNOW010000596.1:0-3862 GCA_036703515.1 Chroococcidiopsis sp. | reverse complement strand
TATTTCGCTGTGAAGAATGTATTCGGACAGGCGATCGCTGGGTTCATTTGCGTATTTGCCAGACCTGCGGCAAGATGTTGTGCTGCGACTCGTCTAAAAATCAGCATGCCCGTCGCCATTATGAAGAGAGTGGGCATCCGGTTATCAGCTCAGCAGAATTGGGTGAAGAATGGCTGTGGTGTTTTGCAGATGAACAGGCTAAGAATTATTGAGCTGTTCACCTAGTAATCTAGTGATCTAGCGATCCGGCGTTCCTGGTGATCTAGTGATCTAGCGGGTCTTGGCGATACAAGTTTTACCCATGCAGGTTTTATACACGTAGGTTTTATACATGTAGATCTTATACATCACGAGGAAATGACGATGGTGAATCAACCGACTGTGCCTCCAACAGAGTCTGCAACAGAAACTCTAACCGAAGTCTGGCCGAGTTTAGCGTTAGAAGCTTGGCAAGATACCTATACTACCCTGCACATGTGGACTCAAATCATTGGCAAAATTCGCGTGGCGCAGACGCCGTGGATTAATCATTCGTGGCATGTTCCCCTCTATCTTACGGCGCGAGGGCTGACGACTTCGACGATTCCCTACGGCAGTCGGATTTTTCAAATTGACTTTGATTTTATTGATCATCAACTGCTGATTCAAACCAGCGAAGGGGCCA
This sequence comes from Chroococcidiopsis sp., assembly GCA_036703515.1. Taxonomy (GTDB): domain Bacteria; phylum Cyanobacteriota; class Cyanobacteriia; order Elainellales; family Elainellaceae; genus DATNOW01. The sequence goes on along the minus strand of DATNOW010000596.1, from coordinate 3,198 downwards.
AACAGGCGATCGCCCTTTATCCTCGCTCTGTGGCTGATTTTTACAAACATGTAATGGCTACTTTAGCCGCACTCGATATTCACATCACGATCAACACCAAGCCCAATGAAGTACCTGATCCGATTCGGTTTGAGCAGGATGAAACCCACGCCTCCTATGATGCCGACTATGCCAATCGCTTTTGGCGGGTGCTGCTCCAATCCGATCGGGTCTTTCGAGAATTTCGTTCTCATTTTTGTGGCAAAGTGAGCCCGATCCATTTTTTCTGGGGTAGCTTTGATTTGGCGGTAACGCGCTTTTCGGGGCGATCGGCTCCTGAACATCCCGGTGGCGTGCCCCACTTACCGGATGCTGTGGCCAAGGAAGCCTATTCTCAAGAGGTTAGCAGCGCTGGATTTTGGCCAGGGGCCGGATTATCGTATCCCGCCTTTTATTCCTACGCTTACCCTACCCCTGCTGGTTTTGACCAGGCCAAAGTTCGCCCTGATGAAGCATTTTACAGCCCACAGTTGGGAGAATTTATTTTGCCCTACGATGCTGTCCGTCAAGCCGAGTCACCGGATCAGGCGTTGCTAGAGTTTTTGCAAAGCACCTATGATGCTGCTGCCCGTCTGGGTAATTGGGATTATGCCGCCCTTCAACAACTGATGTTTAAGTAGCTGTTGAAGTAGCGATCGCAACACGGCTGCCCTAGACGGTCTCTGCCCCGGCCTTTGCCCCGACCTCTGCCCCATAGGGCAGCATCACGGTAAACGTTGTGCCAATATTGAGCTCACTGCTCACGTCAATTTGGCCGCGATGCAACTCGACAGCGCGCTTAACGATCGCCAATCCTAGACCTGTACCCTGAATCGATTGCGCGTTAGAGGCGCGAAAAAATGATTCAAATAACTGCGCCTGTTCTGGCTTGGGGATGCCAATGCCCTGATCTTGCACTTCAAAGATGACTGTCGATTGAGCCGGCATATAGGTGTAGCTAAACCGAATTTTTCCGCCAGCGGGTGAGTATTTGATGGCGTTATTTAACAAATTAGACAGAATTAAATGGAGTAAATTGGCATCGAGCCAAGTTTCCATCGGGCTGTCAGGATGGGTAAATACTATTTCATGGGAGTCAGTAAGATGAAGCGAGCATTCTTCTATTAACTCTTTGCATAACTGCGGCAGATTGACTAAAGCGGGGAAGAAGTTTAATCGCCCGGCTTCAACGCGCCCAATCACCAAGATATCTTCCATCAGTTGGTTCATATGCTGCACAGAGCTTTTGATGCGCTGCACATAGCTTTTCATCTTGTCGTCGAAGAGGGTTTCGCCATAGAGACCGAGCAATTCGGCTGCTGTTCGAATGACCGCTAGAGGGTTGCGAAATTCGTGAGAGACGGTTGAAACAAACTGCGATTTAAGCTGATTGAGCTCCTGCTCCTTTTCCAATGCTTTTTGCAAGAGCTCACTGCGACGGTAAGCGCTCATATCCCAAAAGACGACGACGACCCCACCGACCCCCTCTATTTGCTTGTGCAACGGTGACGCGCTATCTCCAATCGGGATGCGATCGCCATTTCGATTAATCAGGGACGTAAACTCGCTCAGAAAAGCAACTTCTTGAGTTCTTAAAACTTGCGCTACGGGATGATCGACGGGCAAATCGGTGACTTCATCCACGAGTTGCAGCACCTCCGTCGCATTTTTGCCAAAGGCTTCTACTTCTCGCCAGCCCGTCAAGGCTTCTGCTGCCGGATTCATGAAGGTGATTAAGCCCTGAGCATCGGTGGCAATGACTGCATCATTCATAGAGCCTAGCAGGGTAGCTAAATAGGCCCGATGGGCGCGGAGTTCTCTGTCTACTTGATGTTTAAATAGCGCTAGCTCGACGGCGATGCGTAGCTCTCCGGGGCTAAAGGGTTTGACAATATAGCCTAGAGGGAGGGTATTTTTAGCCCGCTGTAGCGTGTTTTCATCGGTATAGGCGGTCAAAAATACAACCGGAATATCGTGTTGGGCGCAAATTTGGCTAGCGGTCGCGATTCCATCCATGTCGCCTTTTAACACGACATCCATCAGCACTAGGTCGGGTTGGCTGCTGTTGGCTTTGTCGATTGCAACACGTCCTGAAGACGCGATACCCACAACGGTATAGCCAAGCTGCGTGAGTTGACTAGCAATGGTGCGCGCAACAATGATCTCATCTTCAACGACTAAGATTTTAGCTTGAACCATTGGAGCACTTTATTGCAAGATGGACGATACGACTGGGGTAGAGATTGAGTCCGAGATCGGAGGAGAGATAGGGTCAGAGATTGGGGCGGTGATAGTTTGTTAGCAACATTTTGTTAGTGATAACCTAGAGGCTACCTTAAAAAATTGCGATTTCCAAGGTTAGGATTGACATCTGCAAAATTGCCAATTGTCCGTGACCTTGGCTTACTTTTTGAAAGCGAAGCTCTGCACCGTTTTCAAGAAATAAGAATCTGGTTTAGTTAAATTCACGCTTCTGACGATCGCGCTGCAATTTGTTGGGCCGTCAGCGGTGGGGCTTGAGAAAATCGGATCTTGAATGTTGTGCCGTTTGATCGTTCAACGCTGAGGCTACCTTCTAGTTGTTCTACAGCTAGGTCATGAACAAGGGACAGCCCTAGGGATTGGGCATATTCCCAGTCCACTGTTTCGGGTAAGCCGATGCCGTTGTCTTTGATGGTTAATTCAATCTGACCGTTGGCGCTATTGCTTAGGTGAATCTGGATTTGACCTGTGCGATCGCCCGGGAAGGCATACTTAAGCGCATTCGAAACCAGTTCGTTGACAATCAGGCCGCAGGGGATTGCCTGATCGATATTGAGCAAGACAGGTACGATTTCCATCTGTAGCGTGATCCGATCGGGGGTGATCTGATAGGAGGAGAGGAGGTTGCTGGCCAGGCTGGGAATGTAGTCTGCTAGATCAATTTCGCCAAAATCAGAGGAGGCGTACAGCTTTTTGTGGATCAGCGACATCGACTCGATGCGATATTGGCTTTCTTTGAGCGTGTGAATAATTTCTGGATCGTTAACGCTTTGAGCTTGGAGTTGCAGCAGCCCCGAGATAATTTGCAAATTGTTTTTGACGCGATGGTGAATTTCTTTGAGCAAAACTTCTCGTTCGGCTAGGCTTTGGCGGAGTTGGTCTTCGGCGCGGCTGCGATCGCTGACTTCCTGCTGCAAT
>DATNOW010000595.1:0-3168 GCA_036703515.1 Chroococcidiopsis sp. | reverse complement strand
ACCGGGCACGACAGCCGATCGACGTGGTAGACGGGCGATCGCTCTTGATATAAATCTTGCCGTTCGGGATAGGGGCCGACTAGGCCATCCAGATAGCGCGACTCAAACTTGTGGGTGTCTTTGGCTAGGGCTTCGAGGTCGCTGACCCCATAGTGGCTGGCTCCGGCTTTGAAGGTATCGCGGAAGGTCAAGGCGGCTAGGGTGGTGTAGCCCCCGGCGCTGCCGCCATCAATGCAGAGGCGATCGCCATCGACGAGGCCCTGCTGCACCAGATAGTTGGCCCCGTTGGCGCAGTCATCGACATCGACAATGCCCCAGCTATTGCGCAACCGCTCGCGATAGGCGCGGCCATAGCCCGTGCTGCCGCCATAGTTGACATCGAGTACGGCGATGCCGCGACTTGTCCAATATTGGATGCTGAGGCTAAAGCTGGCTGAGGTGGCGGCGGTGGGGCCACCGTGGATTTTGACCAGCAGCGGCGGGCGTTCGCCTGCGGGCGCGGTGTAGTCTTGGTTGTGCGGCGCGTAGTAAAAGCCGTAGGCCGTCAGACCGTTCTCAGTGGGGAACTCAATCACCTCAGGCACCGACAGGTAGCCTGGATCAACCGTCTGCTCGCTGGAGCGCCGCAGCACCTCGATGGCTTGGGTGTGCAGGTCAAGTCGGGCGATCGCCGCTGGGGCTGTGGGCGAACCGGCGACAAACACCGCCATGCCTGCCCCCACCTGCAAGCCGCCGATGCTGGGGTAGGGTAGGGTGATTTCGCTCAGCTCTAAGGTTTGGGTGTTGAGCCGGGCCACATGCTGAATGCCGGCCTCGATGTAGGTGCAAATCAGGCTGTGGTCTGACTCGATGCCATAGGTGGTCATGCCAAAGACCCAGTGGGGCAGCCCAAATTCGGCAGCTTTGGGACAGAGTGCGGTGATGCCGTCTGTGCCGGGCGTCCAGCGATACAGGTTCCACCAGCCCGTCGGGTCGGTGATGAAATAGAGCGAGCCATCGGGCGACCACTCGGGCTGCACGACTGATTCGGTGGGGCCACCGGCAATGCGCTGCGGGGTGCCGAGGGTGCCGTCGGCTGCAATCTCGGCCACCCACAGTTCGGTGCCATCCCAGGGCATGTTGGGGTGGTTCCAGCTCAGCCAGGCCAGGCGATCGCCCCCCGGACTCAAGCGGGGTGAAGAATAAAAGTCGCTGCCTGAGACCAGCACGCGCCCGCCATCCTGCACGGACTCTCCACTGTTCTGACTATTAATATTCACCGCCACAATGGTGTTGACCGGCTCATGGCCACCAGCGGTATGGTCTTCTCGCACGCAAATTAGGCGCTGGCGATCGCCATCAAGCACCGCATCGGCATAGCGCAACGCCGCTTCGGGAGTGAGCGGTTCCGGGGCTCCGCCAGGAATTTGCCGATAAAGCCGCTGGTCGGCAAAATTGGAGAAATAGACCGTCCCCTGGGCCACGATGAAGGCCCCGCCGCCATATTCATGCACCCGCGTCCGCACGTTAAAGGGCGCGGGCGTTACGTCTGTGGTTTGGCCGTCAGGCGTGCGGCGTACGATCACACTGCGCCCGCTGTCCATTGGCCGCAGTTCACTCCAGTAAATATCGTCTCCATCTAGGCGAATCTCCCCTAGGCGGATTGTGCCGGCCACAATCAACTCAGAGGTAATCGGTGATGTCCATGATCCGTAGGGCGCAACGTTCGAGCTAACCATCGATTTTTTTAGAATTAAGCGTGGGGTTGTTGTTTTAGTATCTCGTGGTTCTGATGCAGGGGTAACGCCGCAGGGGGGCATCGGCCCGTAAAATAAAAAAATATGGCAGAAACCAACCACTACCAAACGCTCGATATTAGCCCAGCGGCCAGTCAGGCAGAAATCAAACAGGCCTACCGCCGCTTGGTCAAGATCTTTCATCCCGACACCAATCGCGATCTGCAAAACCACGATCGCATTGCCGGGATCAATGCCGCCTATGAGGTGTTGAGCGATCCCAAGCGCCGCGAATTTTATGACAACCAGATCAACGGCTGGCGGTTTGCGGGGCGGGTAGGGGTAGAAAACCAGGCCGCTGCCGATCCAGAGACCAACTGGCGCGATCGCCAAACCCGCACCGATGCGGCCCAAACCCGCCACCGTCGGCAGCGTACCGGGCGCGACACCGACGAACATTTGCAGCAGTGGCTGAGCCGGGTCTACAACCCGATCACCCGCCTGCTGTCGCAAATTATCAACCCGCTGCAAGGGCAGATCGACGACCTATCGGCCGATCCCTTTGATGACGAGCTGCTCGATGCCTTTATGGAATACGTCGAAGGCTGTCGTGAAGCGCTGCACAAAGCCCAAAAAGCCTTTCGCTCGATGCCCAACCCGGCCAATGCCGCCGGGGCGGCCGCCCACCTCTACTATTGCCTCAACCAAATCGAAGATGCCCTCAACGAGCTCGATCGATTTGTCACCAGCTACGACGACCACTACCTGCACAGCGGGCAAGAAATGTTTCGGATCGCCAAAGGGCTGCGGCGCGAAGCCCAAGCCGCCGTTCGCCATCTGGCCTAAAGTCGACCCAAACTCGTACCTTTAGACACCTCGGCTCATGCCAACAGGTGATGAAATGCAAGGGTGCTGTGTAGCAAAATAAAAGCTAGACTCAGTGGCCGCTAATTACAGTACGGGTTTCTCTATCGAGGTCGAACATGGAAATTGGCATTCCCAAGGAAATCAAAGATCAAGAGTTTCGGGTGGGGCTGAGTCCTGATAGCGTCGGGGTACTTTGCACTCAGGGCCATCAAGTATTTGTAGAAACCAATGCTGGAATCGGTTCTGGCTTTGCCGATGCAGACTATGCCAAAGTTGGTGCCACCATTGTGGCCACGGCCACAGAGGTGTGGAGCCGCGAAATGGTGGTCAAAGTCAAAGAGCCGCTCCCGGCCGAATATCCTCTAATTCACAAAGATCACTTGCTGTTTACCTACCTGCACCTAGCGGCCGCACGGGGGTTGACCGAGCGCCTGCTAGAAAGCGGTGTAACGGCGATCGCCTATGAAACCGTCGAGTTACCCAACCGTTCGCTGCCCTTGCTCACCCCCATGAGCATCATTGCTGGGCGGCTGTCGGTGCAGTTTGGAGCCCGTTTTTTAGAGCGTCAGCAGGGCGGTCGCGGCGT
>DATNOW010000594.1:0-6436 GCA_036703515.1 Chroococcidiopsis sp. | reverse complement strand
TATAATAAGAAGGCTACCTTGTGTATTCAATCCAAAATTTTCCCAAGTGGGGAGGCTGTTCTTGCCGATCCGCCATAATCTTCAATTCTGTTTTCTGCACTGTTTTTTGAACTATTTTTCGCACCTGCTATGTCGCCGTCTTCTTCCAATGCTGTTGTTGAAACCCTCAAGTCAAAAGGGCTCCGCGTTACGCCGCAGCGATTTGCGGTCTACGCTAACCTGCTGTCGCGCAATGACCATCCCACCGTTGAGCAACTGCTGAGCGATCTCAACAAAGATGCGCCAATGTCGTCGCAGGCTACGGTTTATGCGGCGCTGCAAGCCTTGCGCGAAGTAGGGTTGGTGCATGAGGTGCTGCTAGAAGAGGGCGTCTCTCGCTATGATGCCAACGTCGATCCCCATCACCATTTCCGCTGCCAGGGTTGCGGCGGCATCGAAGATATTCCGTGGCAGACCTTTCAAGGGGTCGATCTCAGCCGTCTGCGTCCTGGGCTGCTGGCCCGCCGCTATGAGGTCACCGTTGAGGGGCTGTGCGATCGCTGTCAAAATTAGTCATACCCTCTGGATAGGCGATCGCTGAGAAAAGGATCGCTGAGCAAAGTCGGCGATCGCCTATCCGGTTGCGGGCGCGTGGGTAGGCGTTACACTAGTTCAGTTGGCGACGCTGCGTGATGCCAACGCTGAACTGTGATCCTATCTACTGCCATGAGCCAATCTTCGTTGTCTGATTCTGTTGCCGATACATTTTCGGGTTCTGCCGATGCATTCTCGGGTGCCTTGCAACCGCCTTCACCGGAGGCCGCCCAGGCCGCCGAGCTGAAGTATGGCGAGCGCAATATTTTAGAAGGGCAGCTGATTACCTTCCCCAATCCTCGGGTGGGACGACGCTATACCATTCAAATTTCGCTGCCCGAATTTACCTGCAAGTGTCCGTTTTCGGGCTATCCCGACTTTGCCACGATTCATGTCCACTACGTGCCCGACGAAAAAGTGGTGGAACTCAAGGCAATCAAGCTTTATATCAATAGCTATCGCGATCGCTATATTTCTCACGAAGAGTCGGTCAACCAAATTTTGGATGACTTTGTGGCCGCCTGCGACCCCTTAGAAGTCACTATCAAGGGCGATTTCACGCCCCGTGGCAATGTCCATACGGTGGTGGAAGTGCATCACGTCAAAGGGCAGCCCACGACCTAGGGCTTGGGCGTGAGCGGGCAGCAGATTAGAGCACCGGATACGGGGCATACGGCTATAAACCAGTGCATACACGAGGGAGTAAGCATGCGGCGATGGATGGCAGGGGCAATGGCGGTAATGATGGCGATCATGGCGATCGCCCTGAGTGGGTGCAGCATTGCTGGATTTCGCTCACAGGCTGCCCAAGTGCCCCGGATTGTAGTCAGCAGCCTCAGCGATCCCGATACGTTTAACAGCATCGTCAGCGAGTCGCAAAATGACGTGTTGGGCTATCTGTATGAGGGACTGCTCGATCAAAATGGTGAAACGGGCGAGCTAGAGCCAGGTTTAGCCGAATCGTGGGAAATTGCCGACGACAATCTCAGCATTGTTTTTACCCTCAGAGATGGGCTGAAATGGTCTGACGGTGCTCCCTTGACCGTCGATGACGTTTTGTTTACCTACAACGATGTCATTTTTAACCCCGACATCCCCAGCAGCGAAAAAGATATCCTCCGGATTGGGACATCGGGTGCCTTCCCGACGGTTACGAAACTGGGCGATCGCCGCGTCGAGTTTCGCGCCCCCGAGCCTTTTGCGCCCCTGCTGCGGTTTGCCGGGCTGGGGACGATGCTGCCTAAGCATGTGCTTGAAGCGTCTATTAAAACCAAGGGAGCCGATGGCCGTCCCCTGTTCCTCTCGACCTGGGGCACCGACACCCCCCCTGACCAAATTGTGGGCAACGGGCCCTATCGCATCGCCAGCTACCAACCCAGCCAGCGCGTAATTTTAGAGCGCAACCCCCACTATTGGCGCAAAGACGACTTGGGCAAGACCCAACCCTATGTCGAGCAGATCGTCATCCAAATCGTCGAATCTACCGATAACTCGCTGGTGCAGTTTCGCTCAGGTGGCCTAGATCTGGTTGCCGTGCAGCCCGATTATTTTGCCTTGATTAAGCGCGAAGAGAAGCGCGGTAAATTTACGATCTACAACGGTGGCCCGGCCCTCTCGACCCTGTTTGTTACCTTCAATCTCAACAAGGGTCGGCGCAACGGCATTCCCCTGATTGATCAAGCCAAATCGCGCTGGTTTAATACCCTTGAGTTTCGCAAAGCAGTTGCCTATGCCATCGATCGCCAGACGATGATCAACAACATCTACCAGGGGTTGGGATCGCCGCAAAACTCGCCAATCTATTTCCAAAGCCCCTACTACCTGTCGCCCGAAGAGGGCTTGCCGACCTACGAGTATGATCCCGCAAAGGCGAAAGCGTTGCTCCAGCAAGGTGGCTTTCGCTACGACGCCCAGGGGCAGTTGCTCGATGGCGATGGCACCCTGGTGCGGTTTACGTTGATTACCAATGCTGGCAACAAAATTCGGGAGGCGATCGGGGCGCAGATTGCCCAAGATCTAGGCAAAATCGGCATCAAAGTCGACTTCCAGCCGATCGCCTTCAACACCTTGATCAACAAGATGGACAACACCCTCGACTGGGAAGCGCTGGTGTTAGGACTGGGCGGGGCCGGGGTCGAACCCGATGGCGGTCGCAACGTTTGGTCGCCCAACGGTCGACTCCACGCCTTCAACCAATCGCCCGATCCCAGCCAAACGCCGATTGAGGGTTGGGAGGTGAGCGACTGGGAAGAACAGATTGGTCAACTCTATGTCCAAGGTAGCCAAGAACTCGACGACGACAAGCGCAAGGTGATCTACGGCGAAACCCAAAAGCTGGCTCAAGAGTATGTGCCGTTTATCTACTTGGTTAACCCGTTTTCGCTCTCGGCCGTGCGCGATCGCATCCAGGGTATTCGGTATTCGGCCCTAGGCGGCGCGCTGTGGAATATTCGCGAACTCAAGGTGACCGAGTAATCACGTTTCTGGAAATCGAGGCTGCTCAGATCAGCATTCTTCCTAAAGATGTAAACGGTGTGGCAGCAAACCCTTTAGAATTCGCTCTTAATTACTAGTTAACGTGTGCAGTGTCCACCAAACTCCAGGGAAACGGCTATTTTTTGCTCTGCAAGGCGAAAATATGGCACGGTTCACAGGGCTCCAGTCCACTGAGGAAGGTCGAAACGCTCTAGGACAAAGCAATGGGGGAACGCAATGGGGCACGCCCAAATCCTGACACTTCAGGATTTGGGCTATGGCGTGTAGAGTCTTGCCCCATGCGTTGAGGTTGGTGTCGCTAGCGGAGTCAGCGGGAGGGGCGATCGCCCTATCTGCTGACCAATCTGCACCATTTTTAGAAAGGATCCACTCTATATGATTAATTCGTTGATCAGACGCTTAAAGCAATGGCGGCCACTGCTGATCACCGTGGTTGCCGCTTTAACCGTGGTCTTGGCCAACTGTGCCGGGTCGCCGGATTCGGCTTCTTCGGGGAGTGATGCGTCGCCTTCGGGTGCGCCAGCAGCCCTCGTGTTTGGGTTGGGCGGGCAGCCGGCCAACCTAGAGCCGGGCAATATTACCGATAACAACTCGATCTACGTTCACGATCAAATCTACGATCGCCTGCTCAACTTTGAGCCCGGCGGCACTGAGCCGATTCCTGGCTTGGCTACGGAATGGTCTTCTGAAGACGGGCAGACCTGGACGTTTAAGCTGCGGGAAGGGGTCAAGTTTCACGATGGCACCGACTTCAATGCTGAAGCGGTGAAATTTAACGTCGAGCGCTGGTGGGATCCAGCGGCACCGACGGGCTACCGTGACGCCGGCCGCGGCTACGAGATCTGGCCAGGGTTGTTTGGGGCCTTTAAGGGCGATGAAGCCTCGATTTTGCAAGAGGTGAAGGCGATCGACGACTACACCGTGCAGTTTGTTTTATCGCAGCCGTTTGCCGCGTTCCCGGCGGCGATCGGGTCGGGGTATTTTGGCATCGCCAGCCCTAAAGCCGTTCAAGACGCTGGCCCAGACTATGGCATTGCCGGGTCTGTGGCGGTGGGGACTGGCCCTTACAAGCTGGTGGAATGGCGATCGGGCGATCGCATCATCCTTGAAGCCAACGCCGATTATTGGGATGGCAAGCCCGCCCTCGATCAAGTAGTGGTGCGGTTTATTGCCGAACCCGCAGCCCGCTTGGCCGAGTTGCGCTCGGGTGCGGTCGATTTCACGGTCGAGTTGGCCCCCGATCAGCTCGCTGAAATCCAGGCAGATAAAGCAATCGAGCCCCTGTTCCGCGAATCGTTTAACGTCGGCTATTTTGCCCTCAATACGAGCTACGAGCCGCTGTCAAAGCCAGAAGTGCGGAAGGCGATCGCCATGGCGATCAACCGTCCCGAAATCGTCAAAGCGTTTTGGGGTGAAACCGCGGTCGTAGCCGATCACTTCCTGCCGCCTTCGATGGATGACTACACCTACAAGGAGTTTAAGGGTTACGCCTACGACCCAACCCAGGCCAAGCAGCTCTTGACCCAGGCAGGTTATCCCAACGGCTTCCCCCTAGAGCTGTGGTATATGCCCGTGTCGCGCCCCTACTTCCCCACCCCCAAGCCCATTGCCGAGGCGATCGCTGCTGACCTAAGCGACTTGGGGATTCAAGTCACCTTTAAGACCAAAGACTGGTCGACCTACATCGAAGACAGCAAAAAGCCACCCGGCTATCAGTCGTTCATGCTGGGTTGGACGGGCGACTATGGCGATCCCGACAACTTCTACTACTACCACTACGGCCCAGGCGGCACCTCTGACATCGGCGGCTGGGAAGATCAAACAGTCTTTGATCTGCTCGACAAAGCCCGTGCGGTCAGCGACCCCGCCGAACGCTCGAAACTCTATGCCGACATGGACAAAATCACCTCCGAAGCCGCCCTGCGGATTCCCATCGTTCACTCGCGCCCGCTGCTGGCCAAGCGCAAGGGACTAGAAGGATGGGTGCCTAGCCCACTCGGTTCTGAGAAGTTCAACACGATTACCAAAGGCTAAGCTAATGGCAAACAAGGGGCGCATAACGCCCCTTGTTTTGTGGTAACTAGTTGTTTGGTGATTAGTGATTGGTGATTAGCGATGAGTGATTGCTCAAACACCCTTCACCCTTTACCTTTCCCTCCCTCCCCTCCCCTATCCGCCCATTTCCATGCTGCGATATATTCTTCGGCGTCTACTGGGTTTGCTGCCCGTCGTATTTGGCATCACGTTGCTGGTGTTTGCGTTTCTCCACCTGATTCCTGGCGATCCGGTGACGGCGATGGTCGGTGAGCGCTCGACTCCAGCGCAGATCGAGATGCTGCGCGAACAGATGGGTCTAAACAAACCCCTGCCGCTGCAATACTTGGCGTTTGTTGCCAACTTGCTGCGCCTCGATTTTGGTAATAGCATTGTCACCGGTATCCCAATCTGGGATGAAATCATGCTGCGCTGGGCGGCGAGCTTTGAGCTATCCACCGCTGCCATGGTGTTTGCGGTGATTGTGGGGATCCCGGCTGGGATTTTGGCGGCGGTTTACAAAGACAAATGGATCGATAACCTGGCCATGGTCGGTTCGCTGGTTGGGGTGTCGATGCCCGTCTATTGGCTGGGGCTGCTGCTGATTTATCTGTTTGCGGTGTTTTTGGGCTGGCTGCCGCCCAGCGGTCGGCTGAGTGTGGCCGAAGGCTTTGACTTTAAGCCGCTGACTGGGTTTTATGTCCTGGATGCGGTGTTGCAGGGTAAGTTTGCGGCGCTCAAAGATATTTTGGCGCACTTGGTGTTACCGGCGATCGCCCTTGGCACCATTCCCCTGGCGATTGTGGCCCGCCTCACCCGCAGCGCCATGCTCGAAGTCATGTCGCAAGACTACATCCGCACGGCCCGGGCCAAAGGCGTGCTCGAACGCTGGGTGATCCTCAAACACGCCCTCAAAAATGCGCTGCTGCCGGTGATTACCATCATCGGGTTGCAGTTTGGCACCTTGCTCAGCGGCGCGATTTTGACCGAAACCATCTTTTCGTGGCCGGGGCTGGGCTCGTGGATTTTTAACGCCATCTTGGCCCGCGACTATCCCGTCGTCCAAGGCGGCGTGGTGTTTATCTCGGTGATGTTTGTGTTGATCAACCTGCTGGTGGATGTTTCCTACGCCCTGTTTGATCCGCGCATTCAATACAAGTGAGGAGATATGAGTGGGAACAGGCGAGCCGCAGGGACAAGCTAGACAGTTATCGCGGTGCGGCTACAGATGTTGCGCTGGGGCGATCGCCTAAGCTGTGAGAAGGTTGAACACACTCGGCTTGGATCACATGCACTGCACAGGGGGCATGGTGCAAGACGTAGTTGCTGACGC
>DATNOW010000593.1:0-2512 GCA_036703515.1 Chroococcidiopsis sp. | reverse complement strand
ATCTTGGCCGTTGTGTTCTAGCAGGTCGTAGGCGATAAAGTGCCCCGGATATTCGCTGATCACTTTGGCCGTCACCCGCTTGCGCCCTAGCCGCTTTTGCAAGTGGTTGAAGCTCAAGGGCTGCTGCCCGTCCCAGCAGAGCAATTCGCCATCCCAGACCTGGCCGTCGGGCAAGCTTAAAAAAGCGGTGGCGATTTCTGGAAACTGCTCGGTGACGAGGTCTTCTCCCCGCGACCAGATAAACACCTGCCCGGCCCGCCGAATGATCTGGGCGCGGATGCCGTCCCATTTCCATTCGCCGCGCCAACTCGTCAAGTCTTCGGTGTGAAAGCGGTCTTCTTCGAGGGGCGAGGCCAAAAAGAAAGGATAGGGCTGAGCAGGGGAGGCGATCGCCTCTTCGGCATCGAGCTGGGTAAGGCGCTGAAAAAACGCCACCGTTGGCTCAAAATCTCCCATCAGCCGATGGGCTACGATGGCTTCAGGAATCTGATATTCGTTGGCGATCGCCCGGATCACCAGCTTTTCTGACACGCCCATGCGAAAGGCCCCCGTCAGCACTTTATTGAGAATAAACACCTGTAAAGGGCTAAGGGCAGACCACCAAGCCATGACCAAATTACCCAGCGTTTGGTCATCGGTGATGGTTTTCACTGAGGGCAGCACTTCCTCCATCCATTTAGCGAGCGTTAGGGACTGTACTGGCAGGATATCCGCTGAAGGCAAGTCAGCGGGCAACCTCGATGGGCGATCGCCACTCTGCACCAGCAGCGCAATCACCTCGGCCGAGTCGCCCACCTGGGCATAACACTCTTCAAACAGCCATTCTGGAATATTGGCAAACCGCAGAAAAATGTCGCGCAGCACCCGCGAGGTAATCAGCCGCTTACGGGTCTTGCCCAACAGCAGATAGAGGGCCCAGACTGCATTATCGGGGGTCTCCTGGCGCAAATAGCGCCGGAGCGCATCGACCTTAGCATGGGTTGAAGTGGTGGCATCAATCTCTTGAAAAAGCTGGGTAAATCGCTGCATTACTCCCCATATCTGATGTTGAATCTATTGCAGGCCGCGCTTTCCATTATCAAAAATCTCAGCCAAAAAAATTCCAGCCTTAAAATTCCAGCCTTTTCTCAAAAATCCCATCTTTAAAGACCCATAAAAACCCATTTTTAAAAACTTAAAAAGAAGAGGGCGAGATTTCTCGCCCCCTTGACAATGGGTAGATGCAAAACGTCGCCGTATGCCTATTGCGCTGGCGTTAACACTTTTTCGGTGAGCGCATCGGGGTTGGTTTCTGGGCTATCAGCCTCAGACGGCGGTACCAACTGCCAGAACTTGGGTAGGTAGTCTGACCAGTTGGCCAAAATTTTGGCGGCCTTTTGGCTGCCGGTGCGGCTGGCGTGGGCGGTGATCAGCTCCTTTAGCTGCGCTTCCCCTGCCGAGGTAATCACCCGCTGCATCTTAACGATTTCGGGGTTCACCTTGGTAGGGAAGGTGCCATCTTCATCGAGGAAGTAGGCTAACCCGCCGGTCATCCCTGCGCCCACGTTGCGGCCGCTCTTGCCCAGCACAACCACAACACCGCCGGTCATGTATTCGCAGCAGTGGTCGCCTGTGCCCTCAATCACGGCTTGGGCTTTGGAGTTGCGTACGGCAAAGCGCTCACCTGCGTGACCGCTGGCAAACAGCGATCCGCCGGTCGCACCATACAGGCAGGTGTTGCCGATAATCACGTTTTCAGCAGGGTCGTAGGTCGCATTGGGGAAGGGTTTGATGATGATCTCACCGCCGCACATGCCCTTGCCGACATAGTCGTTGGCTTCGCCTTCCAGGCTGAGGGTCATCCCCGCCAGGTTAAAGGCTCCAAAACTCTGCCCGGCACTACCCGACACGTTGAGCATGATCTGCCCTTCAAACCCGCTGTCGCCATACTGCTTGGCGATCGCCCCAGATAGGCGCGCACCGACAGTGCGGTCTGTGTTAACCACTGTGACTGCATGGGTGACGCTAGACTGGCTGCGGATGGCGGCTTGGATGGCGGGATCGGCCAACAGTTCGTCGTCGAGCACGGGGCCGTTGGTATTGACGGGGCCATGCTCTAACCAACTGCGATCGCTGCGGGTATCGGGCAGCTTGATCAGACAGTCGAGCACCAAAGCATCGGTTTTAGCCAGCGTTACGCCGTCGCGGGGTTTGAGTAGGTCAGCCCGCCCGATCACCTCGTTGAGAGAGCGATAGCCCAACCGCGCCAGCAGCGATCGCACTTCTTCTGCCACAAAGTAGAAGAAATTAACCACATTGGCCGGGGTGCCGCTAAAGCGCTGCCGCAGTTTTTCTTGCTGCGTTGCCACCCCGACTGGGCAGTTGTTGGTGTGGCAAATGCGAGCCATGATGCAGCCTTCAGAAATCATGGCAACCGAGCCAAAGCCATACTCTTCGGCACCCATCAGGGCGGCAACGATCACGTCCCATCCAGTCTTGAAGCCGCCATCGGCCCGCAGCAAGACGCGGTTGC
>DATNOW010000592.1:0-4380 GCA_036703515.1 Chroococcidiopsis sp. | reverse complement strand
AAGCTGGTATCGGTCTTCCATTTTATCCACCCTTTACGAAAAACCACTACCAAAATTCTACCCTTCGACTTCGCTCAGGGTGCAAGCTAGCTGAGCGCAGTCGAAGCTAGCGGGCAGTTTCTTGCTCAAAGCTCCCCTAATGGCAATTAATGGCTAGCTTAACCCTGGTTATAATGCGCCAACCCACCCAAGATCGTTGCAATCTTCTAGTGGATTAGGTAGCGCTTGCTGCGCTTATTGTCGTACATCAGGGCGTCAGCTTGGACAAGCAGATTTTCTAAGGACTCATCACTATTGCGATCGCATATTTTGATGCCAATACTCATCGAAAGTTGATAAGGGCGATCGCTGTTTTGGTTAAACCCGACAATGCTGGTTTGGAGACGGCTGTAGAAATCCTCGGCGTTGTCTGAACAGGTGGGGATAAAAACCACAAATTCATCGCCCCCTAAGCGGGCAATAATATCGGCATCGCGGAAGGTTTGTTTGAGCGTTTGGGCTGCATCAATAATTAGGCGATCGCCAACGCTATGCCCTAAAGAATCGTTGATTTGCTTTAAACAATCAATGTCGATAAACAGCAGGCAGCAAGAGGTTTGAGTCCGGCGCGTCATCTTTAGCTGCTGCTCGGCCAATAAGAAGAAACCCCGTCTGTTATACAGCGTTGTCAGCTCATCGGTTAACGATAGCTGTCTGACTTCTTCTTCGGCCTTCAGCCGCTCTTGGATTTCTTGCTCTAAACGTTGATTTTGCTGAATTAGCTGCTGATATTGCTGCTGAATTAACAGTTGATTTTTAACGCGCATTAATACTTCTAATTCTTGGAACGGCTTTGTAATATAGTCTTGACCGCCGATATCAAAGGCGCGCACTTTATCTTCAATGCTGTTGAGGGCGCTAATAAAAATAACGGGGATATTCGCTGTGGCTTCAGAACTTTTGAGCTGCTGACAAACCTCATAGCCACTCATTTCTGGCATCGTAATATCGAGCAAAATCAGATCGGGCTGCTCGCGATAAATTCCCTGTAGCGCCATTTTCCCGCTCAGCGATTTACGCACAAGATAACCGCTTGACTCTAAGATTTTTGCTAAGAGACGCAGATTGTCGGGGGTATCATCGACCACTAAGATATGGGTTGCGTGGGGCGGTTTGAGCAACGTGATCATGGTTTCCTCCCTGCGCCAGAAGTCCGATCAACAGGATTCTTTCGCCCGATAAAGCTCCCAGAGATGGCGAGTCGGTGGCTTGAAGTTAGCGTCTGTAGAAAAATTAGGCTCATTGCTCGATTAATAGCTCAATTAGTGGCTTGATTAGATGTTGCGTAAACCCAATTAAACTTACTGGCGGCGCGGCTACTGCGATTGCTACGGCTTTGGGTGGGCTATCTCAGACCGCTATCGGTGAATCATCGTCAGGATATGCTCAAACTGAAACTGTCGGGCGAAATTCATCAATTGCTCGGCGATTGGCGATAGCTCTGGCGGCAACTGCACAATCAAGTTGGCGATCGCCCGATCGTTACCGCAGATGGCGGCCCGTTCTAAGGCGTTTAGCCATTCAGCAGACAGTTCAGACAAAATAGCAGGATCCATTGTGGGCGATAGATTGTGGCTTGGGCCAGAAGCAAAACTCTCCGACAAACTGGGTGGAGTCGACTCCGCATAAACATATTCTAAGCCTAGATATTCCTTCAGCTTGAAAAACAGCGTTTCTTGGCGGAAAGGCTTGCTAATGTAATCGTTGCATCCGGCGGCTAAAGCAAGGGTGCGATCGCTGCGTGAAGCTTGGGCTGTAAGCGCAATGATAATGCTGCTGTTTTCTCCCTCCATTGCCCGAATTTGCTTCGTGGTTTCATAGCCATCCATACCTGGCATCCGAATATCCATCCAGGTTAAATCGGGATGCCATTCCTGCCAGATTTGAATCGCTTCTGCACCGCTGCCGGCCTCTTTAACTTCGATGCCAATCTGAGTCAGTAAACGCACCAAAACCAGACGATTTTCTCGCTGATCGTCTACTACCAAAATCCGTGGGCAGGGTTGGCCGGGCACGAGCCCGATCACTAGGCGATCGCTCTGTCTGGGCTGAATGTAAACCGCGCTGGCGGGTTGTACCGGCAGCGTCACCGAAAACGTGCTGCCCTGATTAGGGCAACTCTGTACGGCAATGTGACCGTGCATCAATTCCAGCAGTTTGCGGCTAATGGTTAACCCCAAGCCGGTGCCACTGGCAGATTTTTTGCCCGCCTCTGCCTGGACAAAAGCGTCAAAAATGATACTTTGCTCTGCTGGATCAATGCCTACACCGCTATCTACCACATCAAACTGCAGCGTCAATTTTGCGTCATCTTCTAGAGTATTCCCTCGATTTAGGGTGAAATTTTGCCCCTCGCTAGGTTGTACCTTAGCCTGCAAAGCGATAGCGCCCTGTTGGGTAAATTTAATGGCATTGCTCAACAGGTTAAGTAGAATTTGCCGCAGCTTTTGCTCATCTGCGACCACAAACTGAGGCACCTCTGGCTCAATCTCTAGGGTAAACTGCAGTTGTTTTGCGGTAGCACGTTCGGCCATCATGCTGCGCAGAGTGTGCAACAGTGCGATTAAATCAAACCCGCTTTCTTCTATCGTGCAGTGCCCCGCCTCAATTTTAGAAAGATCGAGAACTTCGTTGATTAAACTCAGCAGATGATCACCACTTTGACGAATGCTGCGCAGATCGTTTTGTTGGTTAGCGGTGAGCGATGTATCGTGGGACATGACTTGGGCAAATCCCAAAATCACATTGAGGGGCGTGCGCAGTTCATGGCTCATGTTGGCCAGAAACGTGCTTTTAGACAAGTTGGCGGCTTCGGCGGCTTCCATGGCTTGGCGTAGGGCGCTCTCTTTGCGTTTGCGATCGCTAATATCTTGCCCAATGCCTAAAAATCGTCCATTAGAAAGCTTTACTGCCACCCATGAGGTTTCTAGCTGCTGCTGAGCTGCATTGAGAATAGTCAGATCTCTCCAGATTCCGTTTGCGGTGAGGAGGTGGTGTAAGACAGACTGGCGATCGCTTGGGTTGGCGCTGTCATCGGCTAACACCGGGGTTTGCTGCCAATCTTCTAGCGACCAACCCAACACTTGCTGGAGTTCAGGGTTGATAAATTCGACCGTGCCCTGGGCATTAAACAGCGCAATCATCACCGGGATGTGGTCTACGATTGTTTGCAGCATTTCCTTTTGCTGCCGCAGATCTTCTTCGACCTGCTTGCGGTCGGTAATATCGCGCACCATTACCAGCACTTCATCATGCAGTAAGGGTACAATTCGCACCTCTTCGCAATATTGCTTATCTGAAATCGTTAGCACTTGCTCACAGACCTGCACCGTCCCGGTGAGTAACGCCTGCTGCGTGTAGTGCATTCGCTGCTGCGCTAAGTCGGCATCTAAGATGTCGTAGATATTGACATTTTTATAGAATTGCGAAGGATTAAAGATATTGAAATCGGGGTTTGCCACAAAATCAATATAGGTTCCGTCTGAGCGCATCCGAATTAGCAAATCAGGGATAGTCTGAATCAGGGCGCGGGTTGTGGCCTCACTTTGGCGCAGCGCTTCTTCGCCACGCTGCCGCTCAGTAATGTCGCGCAAAAACGTAGTAAATGTAACTTCTCCATTTAGGGTCAGCCTAGAAATTGACGCTTCGGCAGGAAACTCTGTGCCGTCACGCCGCCGCCCAAAAATCGAGCCCCGTTCAGCCATGGGTCGGGCTGAGCTATCGGTTTGGGCATATTGGGTGACGTGGGCATGGTGCGTTTGGGCAAAACGCTCGGGCATGAGCAGCGATAATGGTTTGCCCAATACCTCGGCGGGCGTATAGCCAAAAATTTGCTCGGCCCCTTTATTGAACAAAGTGATGTGTTGCTCCGCATCGACCGAAATAATGGCATCGTTGGCAATGTCTAGGATGCCTGCAAACCGAGCCTGAGAGTTTTGTAGGGCAATTTCAGCCGATTTGCGATCGCTAATATCAATGAAGGTTACGACAATCTGGGTCAGCCGATGATAGCTGTCAAATTCTGGAAAGGCGGTGACCAAAACCCACGCGACGCGATCGCCCCCTTTGCGGATGCCGACAACATACTTTTTCAGCGGCTCTTGGGTCAAGAGCACTTGATTGACCGGATATTCCTCGGGCGTCATGGTGACGCCATCTTCCCGGATAAAGCACCAGGCCGGATCGATCGCCATCTTGCCTTGCAATTGCTCCATCGAAAGGCCCAACAGTTCACAGGCCGTAGCATTACACTGCAAAACCTGAGTGTCGGGGGCATGAACAATAAAGCCAGCATTCATGTGATCGATCAAGTGGCGATATTTGCGTTCGCTCTCGCGCAGC
>DATNOW010000591.1:0-4975 GCA_036703515.1 Chroococcidiopsis sp. | reverse complement strand
GCTGATTGGGTCGTAGTCGAGTTCGGGGGCGATCGCAAATTGCCCCAGTCGGTTGATGTAACCCAGCTTTTGGTTAACGATCACGGCCGCCAACCCTTCGGCAAAGTTGCGGGCAAACTCAAACTGAGGTGGGATCACGATTCCGTAGCTGGGGGGCTTGGCTTCCTGCAACAGAATATTAAAACTTTCCATGGCCGCTGCCCGCGAGGACGTCGGATCGGGCAGCGCCGCTAACACCTCATCTACCGTCTGATAGCGATGGCTGGGATCAAACCGCACCATCTTATCAACGATGCTGATCAGAGACGGGCTGACGCGAGTTTGGTCGTGCCATTCAATTTCTTTGCTGTCGGGGTTGCGGGGCAGCTGGTTGGGCAGATAGCCCGTCAGCGCCTGGATGGCCATCATCCCGATCGAGTAAATGTCGCTACAGGGTTGGGGCTTGCCTTGAACCTGCTCCGGGGCGATATAGCCCGGCGTGCCGATGGGTTTGGTAAAGTTGACTTCTCCCTGCGGGGTGAGGGTGAGGTTGCGGATTGACTTAACGCCGCCAAAGTCGATTAACTCTAGCTTTTTGTCGCTCCAGCGGCGAATCAGGTTATCGGGCTTGATGTCTTGGTGGATGACGCCGTGCTGGTGGACAAACTGGACGATTTCTAGGACTTCGCGCAGGAAGGTGAGGACGGCTTTTTCGTCCCAGCGATCGCCTAGGGTAAAGGCCTGTCGCAGGTCGTGCCCGTCGATTAATTCTTGCACTAGATAAAATTCGCCGCTTTGCTCAAAGTGGGCAAATAGCTGCGGAATCTGGTCGTGGGCCCCTAAATCAGACAGGCGTTCGGCTTCGACCTCAAACCGCTCCCGTGCCTTTTGCAGGATAGAGGGCAGTTTGGAAGAGGGTTGCAGTTTTTTCACCACACATTTGGGTCTGCCACGTCGGTAGGTATCTTCAGCAAGATAGGTTTTGCCAAAGCCACCCCGTCCTAGTTCGCGAATCGTTTCGTAGCGTCCACCGATTAACATCAACCTTCCCCAGAGTGTAGTGACGACCCCCGTCGCAGCGCCTCGCGCCACTCACCAAAAGCAAGTCGGCTTAGGGAGCAGCAGCGCTGGTAATATGGCGATCGGATCGCATCCTAGTGTAATTATTCCCAGCCGAAAAGCCTATCTCGACAGCTTTTACAGGGTCTTTACGGGGAAAGAACCTGATTTAAAGCGGGATCGGCGGATGGATGCAGGTCTTGATTAACGCTTCTACCCCATCGACCGGCAGGATGGGAACGCGCAGCGTTTGACAGAGTTCGCTGAGGGTGATGTCGTCGAGAAACCGGGAGTCTCCCTGTTTTAACATCAGCGATGGTAAAAGCACCCCTACCCCTAAGTCGCGATCGCTCAGCGCCCGCTGTAGATCGGCCCCGGTCAGCAAGCCGGTGACAGTAACAGTCTGGCCCCAATAGTCGCTTGCGGTGGCCACCATCTCGACCTGGAGCCCGTCAACCCGGTTGAGCCGTTCCACAATAGGCTGAAACGCGTATTCGACTGCGTTGCCCACAATCCATGTCAATTTACGCGGTGGCGATACTGATTCCGGTAAGAATTGGTCGGCCGCCTGCTCAAAATCCTTCAAAAATTGGCGAATAGAGCCAACGCCGTTGCCAATTTGGGGATAGTCTTCGTAGTGCGATTCGGGCGGCAGGTCTTGTTCGCCAATCAAAAACCACTCGTCGGCAAGCCAGGCAAAGGTCGAGCCACACTGGTGGCGGAACTTGTCTTGGAGCGATCGCACTTGGGCGATGACTTCGCGGGCCTTATCGCGGCTGACGGGGGTTAGCTCATCGAGGTTGGGGCGAAAGCGGGTTAACCCGACAGGGACAACGGCAACAGAGGCCACGGCGGGCAGCTCACCCCGATGAAACTTAGACAGCTCGAGCAGGGTTTGGGTGAGGTGATCCCCGTCGTTGATGCCGGGGCAGACCACAACCTGGGCGTGAATTTGCAGGCGCTGCTTTTGGAACCAGCGCAGGTGCTCTAAAATTTGCCCGGCGCGCGGGTTTTTGAGCAGACGACTGCGGATTTCGGGTTCGGTCGCATGCACCGAGACAAACAGCGGCGATAGGCGCATCTGGGCAATGCGATCCCATTCGCGCTGGGTCAGGTTGGTGAGGGTGAGATAGCTGCCGTAGAGGAAGCTGAGGCGATAGTCGTCGTCTTTGAGATAGAGGGTTTGGCGTTTGCCGGGGGGCTGCTGGTCAATAAAGCAAAACGGGCAGTGGTTATTGCATTGGATCAAGCCGTCGAACAGGGCGCTTTCAAACTCAAGCCCGAGGTCGTCGTCATAGTCTTTTTCAATTTCGACTTGGTGGGTTTTGCCGGTTGCATCCAGCACTTCTAGCTCTAACACTTCGTCGGCGCAGAGAAAGCGATAGTCGATCAGGTCGCGTGGGGCTTGCCCGTTAATCGACACGAGGCGATCGCCCGCTTCAAAGCCAATTTCTGCGGCAATGGAATCGGGTGAAACGGCGGTGATGAGGGCTGGGCGAACGGTAGACTCGCTCATGGTCGGCTACTTTGGCACGTAATCCGGCATGTGATCCGGCGGTTATTTTGGCACGTAATCCGGCAGTTATTCTGGCAACTTCTCGATCACCAGTGGATGGCGCGGATGCAGTACTTTGATCTTGTCACAAAACCCTTGGAGCAGGGGGGCGATCGCCAGATTTAATTGGGGATCATCCGATGCCGAGGCGGTGTCTGAGGTCTGATCGATGAGCAGGATGCCCGTCGGTTTGAGCCTATCCCAAAGTAACGGGATCAGCTCTGCCCATGGTATGGGGGCGATCGCTGGGCGGATGCAGATTAGAGAGAGAGTGGGAGGGAGGAAGGGAGGGAGGGTAGGCAGGAGGGTGAGGGGATCGCCGCGATGGGGGGTGACGTGAGCGCGGGTTCCGGTGCGGGCTAGGTTGGCCTGAAACCGATCTGGGTCGGGCGCATCGTCTCGATCGACGGTGATCAGCCGACTGGTGGGCTGGGTGAGGATGTAGTCGAGCAGCCAGCATGTCAGCCGACCGTCTGCGCTGCCGAGTTCGAGTACGGTTAAATCGGGCTGGTGGGCCAGGCGGGCGAGCTGGTTGCTCCAGTGCAGCAGGGTGGCGTCTGGGCAGGGATCAAACTGGTAGCCCCGCTGTTGCGCAAGCTGGCGGTAGTGGGCGGTGACTAAGCCAACTTTAGCCTCGCTGAGGCTGGGATCACGGGCTAGGGCGGCTTGGAAGGCGGCGATCGCGTCACTATAGTGTCCGCTGCCCTCTAAGGCAAAGCCCAGGTTGAGATAAAGGCGGGACTGGTCAGGCGCAGATAGCTGGGGCTGGGTGGCGAGGGCCTGCTGAAAGTAGTGTGCCGCTTGGTCAAACTGTTTTTGGGTGTGGCTTGTCACCCCTAGGGCGTTGTAGCGTTTGGCGAGCTGGGTGCGCAGCGGTGGGGCGATCGCCTGGTTGACCGCTTGGGCCCGTTCGTAGAAATCAATCGCTTCAGCGTCGGCGCGCTGATCGAGGGCGATCTGGATTAAAGATGGCCATTGGATCAGGGGCGCTGGCGTATAGCGCGGGTCAAATTTTTTGACTTTTGCGACTAGATACTGCAAACGTTCGCGATCCAGCTGATCGGCTAGATTGTGCAGCTCTTGTTCGCGGGGTGAAAAGGTTTGGGTATAGCGCTCGGGGGGAGTTTGAAATTTCTCGATTTGCCGATCCAAACTATTGCCTGGATAGCGAATATACTCCACTGTTTCAATGTTGGCTTTGAAGACTTTAAAGAAGTATCCCAAACACTTCATGTAGGTGATATCTTCGCGCCCGATTTGGCGATAAAGGGCGTGTTCGGGAAACCCTTCGATAAAGGTGTGACACTCGCGCCGCAGGCAGAGATTGCTGGGTAGGGTGTTGGCGATCGCCTCTAGCCAATAGGGGTGAATGAAGTCTCGAATTTTGACCTGAGTTTTAACGACGGCAACGGGCTGTTGGGGAGGATGGGCGTCCGCTAAATGGGTCTTGGGATTAGTCTCTAAATTAGTTTCTAAATTGATCTCTAAATTAGTAGTGGGATCGCTATTAGCGCGTACTGTTTCTGACAGTAATAGTTCTGATTGTAAGGGCTCCGGCTGAATGGGCGCTTCTTGATTCAGGGCGCGGTAGCCGACGTAAAGATGTTCGGCTAAAAAGCGATCGTCGCCATCGCAAAAAAATAGGATCTCACCGCTCGATTGCCGCACCCCCGTATTGCGGGCCGCAGCGGCTCCCTGATTGGTGGAATGGTGCAAAACCGTGTAGAGGATTGCGTAGTCGGGGTTAGCGCCGGGCGGCTGTTGAGTAAACGATTGAATCAGGCGATCGCTGCCGTCGGTTGAGGCATCGTTAACCACCACCACCTCGATCTGCACCTGATCGGCGGCCGAATAATGCTGGCGAAAAAACTGGATGCTGGTCTGGATGCTGGTGAGGGTGTCTAAAATCGACGGGCCGCAGTTATATACCGGCACAATCACAGACATCGAACGGATCATTGTGTCTTCTCCTCTCGTGCTGCTGCTGATCCCCGCAATGACAGGGGCAGCGGATGCGATCGCCATCCCTCCCCATGCATCGCCATCGTTTTAGATATTCTGCAATTTAGATATTCTGCAATTTCCCAGCCACAATGCCTAAGATAATCACGAGCCCAAAAGCCAGGCGATACCAGACAAACACCCAGGTGCTGTGGCGTTGGAGAAAGCGCAGTAAGAAGGCGATCGCGCCATAGGAGGACAGCAACGCGGCCAAAAGCCCTGCCCCAATGGGTAGCAGCCCCGTACCCCCTAGCCCCGTTTCTAAAAAGCCTTTGAGTTCGACCAGCCCAGCCAGGGTGATAGCAGGAATGCCCAGCAAAAACGAAAATCGCGCGGCAGCGGCCCGCTCCATGCCCATAAACAGCCCTGCGGTTAGGGTTG
>DATNOW010000590.1:0-15175 GCA_036703515.1 Chroococcidiopsis sp. | reverse complement strand
AAACCAACTTTTGTCTTGTTGGATTGCCCTAGCACGCGCGTTGACTCTTGCAAAAGTTGGCGACCTTTGCAAATTTCTCCAGCTTCAATTAATCGGAGTCCTAAATTGTTTTTTAGCTCCGCTACCTTCTGAATGCGGAGTTGCTCTAACGCTGGCTCTGAGAAACGATAGGAGTCCGTGCAAAACAGTTTGGCAGAAAGAAAATGAACAGCATGGCTCAGGCTATTTTGAGCATTGTGGAAGCGATATTCCATTAAAAACTCAGGTAAGAAATAACCCTGTTTGCCGGCCAGCGCAAGGCGCACTAATAGATCAAAATCTTCACATCCATCGGCTTCAGGACGCATGTAGTCAACGGCGATGAGGCAATCG
Source organism: Chroococcidiopsis sp. (assembly GCA_036703515.1). Taxonomy (GTDB): domain Bacteria; phylum Cyanobacteriota; class Cyanobacteriia; order Elainellales; family Elainellaceae; genus DATNOW01. Next base: position 14,803 of record DATNOW010000590.1, on the reverse strand, counting down.
CGACGAAATAATGTAGAGCCTACCTGTAGACTTTGATATTGAAAGGTTTCCGTGACTAAGTTGGCAATGATCCCTTGCTGCAGTTTGTCTTTTCCCCACTTCGCAGAATTGGCTTGGGTTGCTGCTTCAATGCGATCGCCCATTCGGTTAATAACCCAGTGGTTGGTGCAAACAAAATCGACCTGGGGATGGGTCTCTAAAACAGCCACCGTTTTTTCTAAAAAATCTGGCGTCAGGGCATCATCGTCGTCAAATTTGATGAAGTAATCTCCTTGAGCCGCATCAAACCCGGAGCGCATATTGCGACTGCGCCCAATATTCTGCGGATGCCGAATATAGCGAATTCTCGAATCTTGCCACTGATGAACCAATTCAGGCGTATTGTCTGTTGAGCCATCATCACAAATGATGATTTCATAGTCAGAATAGGTTTGTTTCAAAACGCTGCTAACAGAGTAATTGAGAAACTCTGCACGGTTATAGGTAGGAATGCAAACACTAACTTTAGGCATAGCTTTGCTCCATTTGTAAAATTGAAGTGTGAAATTGAAAAACTTTAAACTTGAAATTGGGCACCCATCTGGTAAGTGAGTACCTGAATCTGACTTTCAAATTGGGACGGAGAACGGAAAACTGTAAAAAAGTTGTTTACTAGAGCGTCTTGCTTTTGTTGTCCATTCCGCTTTCTTTCATATTCATCTACCGTGAAATAATTGAGTGATGAATATGGTTTTCGTTGATTTATACATTCATTGAAACGCAATCAGGGCTAGGGTTTACGCCTCACCCTAGCCTATGCAGGCACTCTATTAAATTCTATTAAATTGCACCCAGTTCCTGTCATGGCATTGTGCTATGGGCATATAAGCGACATAGCGCAATGCCATGAGCACCCCGATCCTGACAAACTTTTAAGTTTTCAATGTGTACATCTGCACCGACTCAGACCTGTAGGTCGGTACATAGTAACGAGTGATATAGTCACTCAGTTCAGCATTTGCGCTAATTTTATCGGCAAAGCGGGACCAAATGATCCGATCGGGCTGATAGTGAACCATTGCCGATAGCAGAGCATCGTAGGTTAAACTGCCTGAACTAAAGCGCTTTTCAGAAAATACTGCAAGTTCAGGAGGGACGGGTACGCCAACCTGAAAGGCGTAGATCGGCCGGTCGGTGACAATCCAATCTAGCGAGGCCTTAGCCTGTGACAGCAACTGCACAACTTCGGGATTGTGATAGTGGGGCTGTAGCCCTTGGACGTTGCGGGCAATATCGCGCACTTTTTCTTCCAGGCTATTGCCCGAATAGAGGAGCAGCAAGACCCCTAAAACCGGCAGCGCAATTTGCTTCCAGCGTCCTGCCCCAAGGCGCGATCGCCACTGTTGATGGCGCACATAGTCAACGATGGGCATAGCTGCATAGGCCGCCAGCCAGGCCAACGGAATCGATAGCAAATGGAAGTGGTGATACCAAATCGGCTGATGGTTGAGCAGCAGCGGTAGGGCGATCGCCAGCCACGCCAGCGGAAACAGACCAGACCAATAGCGCTTGATCAATACGATCACGACCCCAAGTCCAGACAGCAGCACCAAGTCCCAATCTTTGCGCAGCAGCCAGTTTAGCGATCGCAGCGGACTTTGTTTGTCAAAGCTTTCGGCTACCGTGCGCCCGAGGTGTGCTTGCAGCAGTTGCTCATAGTTAATGGAATGGAAAATCAGCCCCAGCGCCACATAGATCAACCCCAAGCTCAACAACCAGGCACCGACGACAGCAAGCTGCGATCGCAGCGCAGCCTTGGGCACACGAATCAGAGACCGAGGCGAACGGAGCAGTGATTTAAAGGTAACACCGCGAAAGCGAAGCACTTGGAAGTCAATGACATAGACCGCGATCAGCGGAATCAGCAAAATTGTGAACAGTTTTGTTTGCAGCGACAGCGCTAAAAATAGACCAGAGAGGGGAATAAAGTAGCGTCGCTTTGTTTGCTTATAGAGCACGGCAGCATAGATCGAAGTCATCGCTAGTGCTAATGACGGCATGCCAATCATGACCGATGCGCTCAGCTGCAAAAATTTGTTGGAAAAAATCAATAACAGCGATCCAATAAATGCAGGAATGCTGCCCGTTAACTGCCTCAATACCTGATAAAACGACCAGACGAGCAGCATAGAAAAAAGCAGCACTAGGAGCCGTCCGGCCAGCATGGTTTGACCAAAGAGTACAAACCAATGGTGTAGGGCAACGGTCAGCAAAGGGGGCTGATCGCTCCAAATCTGCGTGTATAAAGAAAATCCTTTGCTATAGAGCAAGGCTTTCATCAAATTGATGCCTTCATCGGTATCAAACTCAAACGGTAAACCAATGGGCACCATGCTCAACAGTAATGCCACAAATAGCAGTGGCATCAAACAATGAGAGAGGATTTCTTTAGCTAGGGGTAATAGGTTGAGACTAAAGTTTCCCGGGAGTGATTTTGCCTGAACCGAAAAAGTCTTGCTAGCCATAGGTTTACCGTTTCTAAGGGGAAGTACAAACTATCAAACCGAGCGCTGTTTCTTGTGAATTGAGAGTGGATTTAACTGAATCGAGGGAATTAAGTGAATAGTGAACAGTGAATCTGGACTTGATGAATTGCGGGGGAATTATTGGCGAATTGTTGACGAATTATTGGCGAATTATTGATGAATTGTTGATGAATTGTTGACGAATTGAGGAAAGCTGCTGTTAGTGAAAAGTCAGTTTGTAAATAAACCCCAACAAATCAAAACCACCGACGCTGCTATCTAAACAGCGCTTTAACTTTCGATCGGCAATAGCTCAATCGTGGCGATCGCCGCCTGTTTACCTAGCGTTCTGCCGCTGCCATCGACAACGTCCAACGAACCATTGACCGAGGGCGCAGACCACTCTAGCTCTAGCTGATAGCGACCGGGCAACACGGGGCGATCAAATCGCAAGGTGTGAACATCGCGCACCGTGGTATCGGTGGCGATCGCCGGCCACGATAAATTGCTGGCTAGGAGCCCAGTATTAGACTGTGACCACACGGTTTGCGCGTTTGTGTTTGTACTTGTGTTCGTACCTGTGTCCGTGCCCGCGTCTGCACCCGTGGGCGCAGTCTGACGCAGTTTCACATAGAGCACCGAATCTGGCGGCGGCGCGGCTGGAAACGACCAGTAAAATGTTGCCAGCAGCGGTTCTGAAACGGGCAACTGCGGCTGGCTAATTTCATAGCCCACTAAGCGAATGCTTTGCCCAAACGATAGGTCAGAGCGTTGGGCAATCTGGGTTAAATCATCGGAGAGCAAGATCGGGCCAGGGTAAATCTTGGCATAGTCAATGCCAGCGATCGCGATCGTCTGAATTGGCTGCTGCAGGGCAAAATAATCGAGCATTGCCGCTGTAGGATAGCCAAATTGCAGCTGTCGGCCGTAGAGCACGACGCGATTGGCCTGCGTCCATGGGGCCGGTGGCGGATCGGGAACTTTGCGAATCGGTAACGTCTTGCCCTTAAAGTAAGCCCCAAACACGCCGGGATACCAACTGGCAACGTTCACCGTTTTAACCTGCGGTAGGCGGTTGAGCGCTGCTGCCGCTTGATCTAAGCCTTCACCCCAGCCCACCGCAAAGATCTGCTGGGCGACCGGCGCGCCGCCCAATAGCGGGTTGTAGTACGACAAGTAGTAAGGAGCGCGGGGCAGCAGCACACTCAGTTGCGCCAAGACCAGCCAGCCCACTAGCAGCACATTGAGGCGATCGCCTGCCTGCGGCCGCCCCAGCCGAACCAGCCACCCTTTGCCCATAGCCCACCATCCGGCCGCAGCCAAGATCGCCAGTTCGGGCACAATCAGGTTGATATAGCGATCGACTTGGGTTTTAGACGAAGATAAGACCGCAACCACGCTCAGAACGGCGATCGCCAGTGCCATCAGCTCGGGCTGTTTGCCCCACTGCCGCCGCTCTCTAACGGCCAACACCAGCAGCGCCAGCAGCCCAATCTGCACCGCTGGCGACAGGCGATAGGCAAACACCATCGGATAATAAAACAGCCCGGGGTTGTCGGTGACTTTGCCCCAAAAGAAGAAATTACCCCGATTCGACTCGTTGCTCAGGCCGGTGATAAAACGCTGCGCCACCTCTACCGGAGCCACCCATAGGGCTGGGCAAAGGGCCACAATCACAGCGACGATCAGCCCTCCCCACAGAGCAAAATCGAGGACTTGACGCCGCCATCCCCGCACCGCAAAGCGCTGTCGCCATGCCCCTAGCTCCATCAGCAGTACCCACAGGGCAATGCCCGGCAGCAGGCAGAGGGCAGTAATTTTGCCAGCGATCGCCAGCCCCATCGCTATCCCTGAACCCAGCAGCAAGCGGCGATCGCCGTCGCGCAGATAGCACAGCAACGCCAGCACCCCGAGGGTCGCAAAACCATTTTGCATCGCGTCGGTGGTGAGATAGCGCTGATAGGCCAAGAAAAACGGTTCTAATAGCAGCAGCGTTACCGCCCCCACGGCGATCCAGTGCCCTAACAGCCGGAGCGTCAGCCCAAAAATCCCCACCATGCACAGCGAAGTAATCACGGCTTGGAGCAAGCGGGGCACAATCCACAGCGCGATTGGTAGCGTATCCGATGGCTTGGTTACCCAATTGAGACAGGCCCCCACCGACGGCTGTAAATCTAGACCCAGCAGGGTAGGGGCTAATTTATGGAGCGAGCAATTGAGCACCATGCCGGTGCTAATTAGCCATAGGTTGGTAAAACCGGGATGGTGAACAATGAAAGTATTGGCCAGATCACCCTTAAGCAATCGTCCGAGAAAGGTGACTCCCCGGATCATCCACGGCACTTCGTCGGTGTTGATCGGGACAGCGATCGCCACAATGCGTACGGCCAAAGCCAGGAAAAAAATCCCGGCAAACAGCAGCGCTGTAGGAGCGTGAGATTGCCATCGAAGTCGCGATTGAAGTCGCGGCTGGAGCCGTGGTTGGAGCCGTGGTTGGAGCCACTTGCGCAAAAGGGGAATATTCATCGGCTTGGGAGAAATGTGGACTACGGCCTATGCTGTTCGGGCTGACAATGCACAAACAAAGCACATAAGTTTCATACACAGGGAAATACCGGCACGGAAAGAACGGAAAGAACAGAGAGAGCAGAAAGAAACAGAGAGAACAGAAAGAAACAGAGAGAACAGAAACCAAAAAGAACGGCGTTTGAGTCAATAAAAATTAAACAATCAATCAAACAATCAAGGACGGGAGGGATGCCCAATATCCCGAACGGCGATCGCCAAATCGGGATGCTGCGCTGCCCAGCGATCGCGCGCGGCCCGCACCGATGCCAAATGTGCCTCAATGGTGGATGGCGTTAGCAACACGCCAAAATCGCTGGGAATCGCGTCCGACGTCTTGGCAAACATCCGATCGAGAATTAAACGTCCCGTGGTTGGACTGTAATGCGAACTATCCAGATAATAAGTCATCTGACGCCGCGGCGTTTCTGTGGTTATGCTGTTGTAGCCAGAGAAATCCCAAACTGGCGTAATCTTTACCAGCTCTCGCTTCCACTGTTCAATATCTGAGCCAAACCGATAGTGATTCATGGCATCAAACAGCATGGCGTGTTCGGGTGAAATAAATACTTTAAGCTCAATTCCACGCTGGCGACAAGTTTCTACAATATAGCGGAAATGATCCATCTGCTCCGCCGCAACGCGATAGTCAGAATAGCGCCCGTCGCTGCGATCGGGGCGGAGACGATTTGATAAATTGCTGATAAATTCAGCCGCCGAAGGCGGGTTCGGCTCGCTGTGACTGAGCGCCAGCATGCCATCTACAAAAATCGGCGGAGCCACTCTAAACTCCCCCACGTCTACAGCACTAGGGCGATCGCGATTGGTCTCCAGCGTCCGCTGACTGGCCTGGAGCGCATCGATCGACAGGGTCATGTTGAGCCAGTCTTGCACTGGAAGGAAGCGCTGCGATAGTCGGCTGGGTTCAAATCCAGGCCGGTCAACGTTAAACTCACTAAACATCAGCTCATCTAGACCAATAATCACCTGCTTGAGTGCAGGTTGATTAGTTAACGCATGGTCGAAATAATGCCGCATTTCACCCATGTTGACACCCTGGAGAGCCAAGTTATAAGGCGATCGCGCTTCAGAAAAACCAGGGTAATGCGGATCTATTCCCCACTGCACCCGTGAAGACCCCAATAAAATCAAGTCGGGATGTTTTTGGGTGACTTCAATCGCTTTGACCAACATATCCTGCTTAAACTTCTCAGGCTTGGCCTGGTTGATGCCAGCGATCGCCGGGCTATTAAACGCTCCATAGGGATCGATGGCAATATTAAAAGCTCCCACGACTACTAAGGGCAGCGCTGCTGCCGCCAAAAACATTCCATTAAAGGAGCGATAGCGTCGCTGTGGCAGCGTTTGCCCTAATCGTTTCGAGAATTCCGCTAGGCTACTCATCGGGTTCATCCAAAGGGTTTATCTAAAGCAATATCCAAATCGGTCAGTAAGCGGCTCAAGGATCGGCTTAAGGATCGGCTCAAGCTCGCTAAAACTGGAAATATAAAAATTCAGACACGCGGTTGAGGTATAACAAGCAAACCCCGCCTAGCCCACCCAAGGCGATCGCCCAGCGGCGATTGGGCTTGACCCGCGCCAGCATTTGCTGGGTATTGGGCAATAGCGCTACCCAGGCCACTAGAGCCGCTAACGCAATCAGGCTAAGCATTTTGCTGTCATTAAGTTCGGGTAGGTTGAGCTGATTCCACGGCTGGATCGCAATCCCCACGCCGTTAACCAAAGCCACCGACCATTCGCGATCGCCCGGTAGCACGATTCCCTTGAGCCCAAACATTGCCCGCAGCATGTCGATCGCATCGTGGATATTATGGGCCCGAAACAGCACCCAGCCGATGACAACCGCAACAAAGGTAATCACCCAAGCCAATAGCTTGGGCATGGCAAGATTGAGCTTGTTCCAGCCGTGATTGATACAAAGGTAGAGGCCGTGTAACCCCCCCCAAACTATAAACGTCCACCCCGCACCGTGCCAGAGCCCGCCTAACAGCATCGTGATTAAAAGATTGACATAACGCCGTACTTGTCCTTTGCGGTTGCCACCGAGAGGAATATATAAATAGTCTCGTAAAAAATTAGAGAGGGTAATATGCCAACGCCGCCAAAAATCAGTAATCGATAGAGCTTTGTAGGGAGAATTAAAGTTAATGGGCAAAACAATATTGAGCATGAAGCCCAGCCCCACTGCCATGTCGGAATAACCCGAAAAGTCAAAATAGAGCTGTAGCGTATAGCTAATGGCCCCCACCCAGGCCTCTAAAAAGTTGAGATTTGCCGTATTGCTAAAGGCAACGCCAACCCACGGTGAAATGGTATCGGCAATGAGCACCTTTTTCGCTAACCCAAGGGTAAATAGGGTTAAGCCGAGGGCCATATTCTTTTGCGAAACGACAAAATTCCTGAGGCGATAAAACTGAGGAATAACGTCACTATGATGCAAAATAGGCCCAGCTATGAGGTGCGGAAAAAAGGTAACAAATAGCAGATAGGTCAAAAAATCATAGTTTTTAGTTTCACCCCGATAGGCATCTACTAAATAGGCCGTTTGGGTAAAGGTATAAAACGAAATTCCGAGGGGCAAAATAATCTCTGGCACAAACCAGTCGGTATTAAATAGCCGATTAGAAGAATGGAGAAAAAAGCCAGCATATTTGTAGTAGCCCAGCAGCAGTAAATTAACCGTAATGCCTAGCCCCAGCAGCTGTTTTGAACGCTGACTTTGAAAGGGAGCCCGTCCAATCAAACTGCCTATCGTGTAGTTAAACACAATTGAAATTCCCAAAAGCGGCAGGTAGGCAATGCTCCAGTAGCCATAAAAAGCAAGGGAGCTGATTGCTAGCCAGGCGATCGCCATTTTGGCTGAGATAAATCGAGCGATGCCAAAAAAGCCAATTAACGCAATCGGCAAAAATACAAAGATAAATGCAAATGAGTTAAATAGCATTTGAGTAGAGCCAAAATGTGCAAATAGAACTTACCAGACGTAGACTATTACTCTCGATTCATATCAACATTCATATGATGCCGATTCATAGCGTTACCGAAGACGAAACTTGCTATAGCCGAAACTTTTTACAGCAGTCACTGCGGTTTGGCATATACCAGAAAGCCAGGCAGCTCCTTAATTTCAGTTTTTACAGAAAACTCAGGCAGATAGTCTAACGTGGTTTGGATTGCGCCTAAATTGCCCAGGCTTTCTTGCGAATAGGATGAAAATGCAATAAATTGGGCTGCGCTCGGAATGTGGGCCCTAAAGTGTTCTGGGGTCACCGTAAAGCCGGCCAGATTGCGATCAATGACGCTAAATTCAAAGTGATAAAGCCGGCCCTCGCCCAGCAGCGTAGACAGCGGATTCCACGGAAAATAAACTTCTCCAGGATGCTGACGGTCGTAGTTGTAAGCCAACTGCTGATCGTTTTTGGCAGCCGTAGAAATTTTCCAAGGCAGGTTGTAAAGTAACGGCGTTTCCACGCAGACAAAGGCCACAAGCAGCACCGGAACCAAGAGCCGTCCAGCCGGAGCGAGGGCATTTGGCGATAGGTCTGACGCAGTCTCTAGTAGCACCAGGATGGTGGCCGTCAGCAAAAAGTAAATCGTGAAGCTGAAGTTGTTGTAATACCCGCCGACTTTGATATAGCCCAAAATAGATGTGGGTACGGTCACCAGCCCGGCCACCAGAAATACAGTCCAGCGGTTTTCTCGCAGCCATTGCCGTAGGGATGTGGGTTTTCCTTGGCGGGTCGCCTGCTGATATAGCCCGTAAAAGGCAAGCGCAATACAATAGACAAACCCGCTTTGCAGCAGCTTTTGCGCGCCGAGCATCAAAACTTTGGCTTGTTCTTTTAGCCCACTTGCCTGCTGCCACGAATGATTTTTGGCGATCGCGACGGTATTAAAAATCAAAGCCTGGGCGTCAAAGATCAGCAAAAACAGCCCCGAAACAACAAGTCCCGCTACTACCAGACTAGCGACATAGCGCAAAGCCGGTTTGAACCCTTCTGTTAGCCATACATAGAGCGGCAGACCGACTAAGAGGGGGAAGGCAATTTGCTTTGTCCACACCGATAGGACAACAAATAGCGCTGATGTGATCAGCGCCAGCATACTGCTACGGTCTTTGCGGAAGTAAAGAATGATACAGGCGATCGCGCCCAGGCCTAGGGCCGGTGCATCGGCGTGAACCGCAGAAGCCGACAGTCGCAGCGGTTCAGAAGTAAATGCCAAAAAACTGAAGCAGAAAAATGCAGACAGTGCCATGACCCGCTGCTGCTGCGTTTTAAAGGAGCCAGCCAAAAGTAAATAGAGGATAGGCAGAAAAAAACAGGCAAGCGCTACACATTCCCCTAGCACAATGGCTGCCGTAGGCGACTGAGCTAGCGTTGCTGGTAGATACGCCCAGTAGGCCAGCGGCCCCTTGTGGGTCGAGAAGATTGGTCCTTGATCCGGCCCGTAGTAAAGCTCATAGCCATGGGTCAGGGCAAAGGTTGAGGCTAAACGGCTGGCGTGCCAATCCCAGAGAGGCGTTGGCAATAATTGATCGACCGCCACACCGAGCAAAATAACGGCCACAATGGGAGTAAATCCAGCCAAAAATCGATCAACCATCTTCCAGTAGGAAAGATGAGTGAATAGATACAGACCCAGAACAAGAGAAATACAGGCTACAAAAACTAGGAGCATAGCTAATACCGCTACTCGCCAGAAATACCGACAACGTTAGAAACAGCGCAGTTTCATCGCCAAGACAGAGACGTCTAAAACTGGCTAAAAACTATTCACCGACAGGGAATATAGGGAATAGAGGAGAGAATAGAAGAAAATAGGGGAAAAGGAAAGTCAGAATTGCGCAGCACGTGTGTGTTTATTGCATAAGCGATCGCCAAGCCGGGATAAGAATTGATTGGTAACCCGCACGTTATCATGGGTGGGTAATGACGCCCAGCGATGAATTATGTTTTGATAACCTGCCAAAGCCTTGGCTTGCGGTCAGACTCAGCCTTATAAACGGGGATAAGATGAGCGGTTGTATCTTGCTTTAGCCACGTCAACAGCTGATCGTGGGGACGATACAAAAACACGCTATTCGCTTGAGCCGGAATCTGCTCAGGGACAGTGGGCTGCACCAATAGCTGCACCTCTACGTCCGCATCCATGCGATGCAGCAAGGGCATAATGCGGCCAACTGCACCGATTTTACCGGCTGCTGGTGGCAGTGAATAGATCACTAGGGGCTTGGGGGTGCTGTTTACAATACCGGCGATCGCCGGTACCCAGTGATCGTCCTTTGTCCACCATGCCGGAGACTGAGAAATCGCTACGCACGAAATCAAACTGGCTGAAATCAGCAGAGCCGAAACCGCTCGCCAGATAACTTGGCTGCGCACCTTCGCCAATGCCGAAAAAGACAGGGTCGCCAGCGCGTAAGCGACAATAATTTCAACGCCGATGATGCAGGGCATCAAATAGCGAATCGATGCCGACCGGCGACCGCCCAAGGCTAAATCAGGTAGCACAAAAGCAAACGCCGTCACACCGACTAGCAGCAGCAGCAGCAACCATACAGACTGGTCGGTGTGGCGAAATAAGCGATAAAACGAATAGCCCACCAGCAGCGCCAGAAAAACGCTAATAAGGGTGACAGGATCGTGGAAATCGAGGGGGAATGGCGAATTGAAGTCGACAAAGATCCGCCCTAGGTTGCGCAGCCACATTTGCAGCAGCGATCGCAACGACACATCTTGATAAAGCTGCTCCATTTGTTGGGCCAGCGGCGGTGGATCGCTCACCCACACGGCAATCCAGGGTGTAAACAGCAGCACACCAGAAAGTGCGGCCAGCCCGTAGGAAAGGGTACTGCGGTTGAGTGCAAAGCGCTGCGTAATAGCGACGTAAAGGGCGTGTGCTACCACTACGAGGGCAAAAATGACGTGGGAATAAAGCCCAAAGGCAACCGATGCCATATAGAGCGCCCACGAACGCTTAGACTGTAGGCGCAACGCCCGCACCAGCAGCGTGCTGGAAACCAAAATCGCCACCGTCCAGAGCGTATATTGTCGCGCTTCATGGGCATAGAGCAGGTGCAATGGCGAAACTGCCATTAGCGAAACTGCCATCCAGGACACCGACGGTAGCCGCCATAGCTCTTGGCAGAACCAGTAAACACAGGGCAAGGCCAGCACGCCAAAGATAGCCGCTACGCTTCTGGCCGTGGCGATCGCACTGCCAAACCAGTCTGACCACAGCCGCACCAAAATGTAATAAAGCGGCGCATGTTCGGGTTGGCTAGCCAGAGCGGTCATCGTCTCTGGAAAACCGCGATCTGGAGACAGACGCTGGTAAGCTAACCATGCCTCAACAGATTTCGTTTCTGTGCCATCGCGTAGAAGTTGAACAATTTCTGCTTCTGTATACCCAGCAACTCGAAGCAGCGTATAAGACTCATCAAAGGAATGAATCTTATATCCCAAGCCGGAGAATCTAAAAAACAGTCCTAACGCGAGAATTACGATCAGGAGAAATTTAATGTGGAATAAAGGTGATTTCTGATCTGAATTCTTACCACCGTTGAGAGGTTTCGTTAAGAACTGGCTAGCGATGTAATTAGCCATAGCTACATCTCTGCAGTATTAGTAAGGTTTTTTATTGAAATTTAAAAAATCCGAAACTTCCAAGTCCTAAAATTTCTTGGAAACTAAAGTGGAAGATATTATAGCCGATACCCGAGCTTGGCAATGTACCGTAATATACTACAGGCCCTTGCCCAATGTTCTCAAAGTTGATTTCTCTTCTTAAAAACTTTAAATTAGGGCGGCCGGTGTTGATGGGACGCTGTGTGATATGAGCATGATTTCTCCTTGGCTATAAAGCTTGGCCATCAAGGAGTAGCGCTGATCCCGATGTTGCTGCTCCTTTGCATAGACCATGGCTGTGGATGTTAACCCAACCCTGAGAGAATTCGTCAAGTCAATAGATTGCTAATCCATAGGCTGATAGAGCGATCGCGACAGCAAAAAAGTTGAAAAAAGAAGTTGAGAAAAGAAATTTAAAAAAGAAGAATTAAAAGGAAAAAACAAGTCAATCAGAAAATGGCGCTCATCTCAGCGATCGCTCCCTAGGACAATCCACAAATTAGCAATTATGGATTTGTAATCTATGGATTTGTAATCTAGGGGCTAATAGCGCAAGACTGCTGCCATGTTTTGGTCTTCTCTACCGTCTGGGTTTCTCCTGGCGGCACCGTGCGCTCATCCATAAAGTAAATTTCAAAGGTTTCGAGCTGTTCACCATCGCTGTGATTAGCATTCCAGTTTTGGCAGAGATACTGCGCATAGCTGGGATAGAGCCTTTCACCAATGGCTCGATTTAAGTTAATAAAGTAGGTGCGCCACTGCATATTGCGGTAGATAGCGCTGCGCGTTCCCAGGCTGGGTTTGTCCCACACCACCGGGCTCGCCCCATGCCGAAAGATATCTACCTGACTGCCGTTGGCTAGGGTGCCGGGCATCACGTGCCAGCCGTCGTCACGGGGTGGGCTGGGTGCAAAGATGCTCCACGACTGATCGAGGCGGGTGACGCGCCCCGCAATCTCGGTCATCTGCCACGTCCGCCGCTTAAATTTATCGGGGGCATAGCTCTGCACGTTCCAGACAAAGGTATACAGCAGCAGCACCAGCAGGGCAGCGCTGGCCGCCCGCGACGAGCGGATTTCGAGGGGGCGAAACTTAAACGGACGGGTAAAGCGTCCGGCGGCGCGGCGGTTGGTGGCGATGATTTCATAAAAGCGGGTGCCGAGAGGCATTACAGGTTTCCAGGTCATCAGCTTGGCCAATGCACCAAAAACCGGCGACAGGCTCACCACATAGGCCAACCCTTCCCACTTAAACCGGCGCTGCCCCTGCCAGTCGACGATCACCCAAGAGTTGTAGGTTTCCATGTCGGCGTGGATGCTGGGGTCGCTTTGGGCTTGGCTGATAGGCGTACCAGGCAATACCAAAAACGTCCGTAGCAGATGCACTACTTTTTTGCAGAAGCCGCAGTCGGCGTCGTAGTAAATATGCAGCCCCTGCCGCTCTGGGGTGCTAATGCGCTTATGCCAACGGTTCCAGGTCGAGCTGGGGATAAACGCTAGCCAGCTAAAGCTGCTGAGGAACGGAAAAATGCCAATGTTGAGCGTTAGCCCAAAGCCCACATGCAGCGAGATAAACAAAATAACGGCAACGTTGCGGAAGAAGCTAGTGCGGAAGGGCACAATCAGCAGCAGCGGCCCAAACCACTCCAGCACCATGGTGCTATGGGTAAAAATAACCAGCAATGGGCGGAAATTGAGCAGGAAGTGACCGAGCGGGGTGGCATATTGGTCAAAGCTGAGGGCGTAGTAAACGGCGCTGCCGTCTAGCCAGACAGGGCTTTTGGCTTTGATCGCCGCCGAAAAAATATAGATAAAACACTGCTGCACAATCAGAGCAATAGTGGCCCCGGTAAGAATGCGTTCTGGCAGCTTTTTAGGCGAGGTATTGAGAGCGCTGTCGATGGAATAACAGGCCCCGAGGGGCAAAAACATGGCCCAAAACATCAGCGCCCGCAGCACATCATCGGCGGCAAAGATCAGCACCGGGTTGCGGTTGTGCAGTGAAATCAGCAGCACCCACGACACAATGGTGGCGATGCGGGTGCGGTAGCCGACCAGCATTAGCAGGGCTGCAAACCCCGCTAGCAAAAACAGCACCACCTGCACCCCGACTGCGCCGCTGAGGGCATGGAGCGACCAGTAGCCCGGTTTGGCAATTTCGCGCAGCAGGGTGCGCGGCATCAAACCGCTATCGGAGTAGTGGGCGGTGATATCCCAGGCGCGAATGCTCAAGTCGGTGAGCAAAATCAGCGCCAAACCGATGCGAAACAGAGCCAGCGATCGCAAATCTAGCCCAAACATTTCGCTCAGTCTCAGGTGCCAACCCGAGGGTGGTTTTTGGTCGGTCTCTGCAGCGGTCATAACGCCCTGTCTGTTCCTAGATTAAAAGAATTGAACGCATCAAAAATTGAAAGCCAGATGAAAGTCAGGCAGCGCTAAATCCGGCGAATCGAACTGCGGATTTTTTGCGGCCGCAGCCAGGTTTGGATTTGCTGCCGCAGGGCCAACTGCCAGTGATCGGGTAAGCGTTCTAACATCCCGCCAAATAGCCAGTGTCCCATCACCTCTAGGCGATGATGCAGGGTGGGCAAACGCTGGGCGTAGACCCATTTGCGGATCAGTTGGGCCAGGCTGCCACTCAAGACAATGCCAAAGCTAGAGACAACGGCGGCATTGTGCCCCAGGGTCATCATTTCACCCAGATGCAGATAGCGGAAGCGCCGCTGCGATCGCCCCTGTAAATTTTTCCACAGGTTGGCGGCCGCGCAGCTAGCCTGCTGGTAAGCGACTTGGGCGGTGGCGGGCACGGACACGCCCTTGCCATTGCGCAGATCGGCGTTATCCCCCAAAACATAAACATTGGGGTAATCAACCAGTTGCAGCGTGCTGTTGACCTTGAGCTGCCCGTAGGCGTTGTGCTGGCAGGGCAAATCTTGCAGCCAGCTTTGCATCTCAGTGCCCGCTGTCCAGAGGACTAGGTCGGCTGGCAGGTCAAAGGGCTGCCCGTTTTGGCTGAGGGTAACGCGATCGGCGGCGATCGCCTCTACTCCCGTTTCCAGATGCAGCCGCACGCCGCGCTGCGCCA
>DATNOW010000589.1:0-4091 GCA_036703515.1 Chroococcidiopsis sp. | reverse complement strand
CCCTGCATGTGGCAATAAATGTGCGTCCACTGCCCCGACTCGACCACCACCGAAGTGCCGCAGTTGCTGTCGTCTGAGACTTCAACCACGGTGCCCCCCCACCAGTTGCGGATGTAGCTGCCTTCGGGAGCGGCCATGTCTAGCCCATAGTGAAATTCTTGGGTGTAGCCGCCGGTCGCCGACTGGCGATAGCCAAAGGGAGACGTATAGGCTTGAAAGTTTTCGACCGGAAACGAGGCTCCCTGCCAGTCATTGGTGGCGATTTGCTCAGGGGCCGCACCGGAGGGAGCCGCACCCGCATCCACAATGGCCGTGTTGACCGCAAGATTGTGATGGGAGGTTGTCGTCGGTGTGAGTACGGCTGAAGTTAACCGATTCAGCCAGTCTGTAGGAGAGCTAGGATGGGATTGGATGGTCTGATGAGTCGATGCTGGCGAAAGTTCGCGGGCCTCAACCACATCTTGATGGGTATCGAGCAAAACCAGCCCGCATAACCCCAAACCGACCATGAGCAATAGTTTTCCAGAGCGTGCGTCTTTCGACATCGTGGGTGACAGGAATTTTCAGCGAGTGAGCAGTTGAAGGGGCGATCGCCCTACAGCAGAGCGACTTTAAGCAAAAACTTTAAGCCAAAGACTTTGAACCAAGGTGATCAGTCGTGCACCCTAACCCATGAACCTTTATCACGATAATAGATTCATCAGAGAAATGCACATTTAGCTTTTCCTTATCTCAATGAAGGATAGCGCTGATCAGGATATTTGGAACATCGCTCAGCTCTCTATGCGGATGCGGAGCCATTTTAGCGAGCGATTTTGCCGAGCAGACATCGGCTAAAAATGCCCGCTAAACCTTTCAGCTAGGGCAATACCGAGGATTGGCGGCTGACCACTAAGCGCACCACTGACAGCGTTAAGATTAATAGAAATAGCGCTAAACCAACGGTGCAGGCATAGCTAATTTCCAGATCTTGGAAGGCGTTTTCGTAGACGTAATAGACGATTGTTTTAGAACTATTGCGCGGCCCGCCTTGGGTCATGATGTAGACCTCTTCAAACACCTTGGTGGCCGAAATGGCCGAAATCACGCCCACCAGAAACAGGTAGGGAGCCATCAGCGGCACAGTAATATCCACATGCTTGCGCCAGCCGTCTGAGCCATCGATGGCCGCTGCTTCATAGAGGTCTGCCGGAATCGATTGCAGCCCGGCAAGGTAGATCACCATGTAATAGCCCAACCCTTTCCAAATGGTCACGGCCATGACGCTAAAGAGCGCCCAGTCGGGGCTCGTCAGCCAGGGAATGCCCGCTTCGGTGATGTGTAGCCCGTTGAGCAATTGGTTGAGCAGGCCGTTTTCGGCATAGAGCCAGCGCCAGGCAATGCCCGCCACCACCATCGAGATGATCACCGGGGTGTAGTAGGCGGCCCGAAACCAGCGCACCCCAGGAATCGCCCGATTGACGAGGATGGCTAAGCCCAGGGGCGCAACCACCAAAATCGGCACGACGCCAACCAAGTAAAGCAGGGTGTTTTTCAGCGTTTGCCAAAACACCTTATCTTTGAGCAGCTTTTGAAAGTTTTCGAGCCCCACCCACTCTGGCGTGTCGGCCAAAAACTCGTAGCGGGTAAAGCTGAGCAAAAAGGCCTGGAGGGCGGGATAAAACACCGTCAGCCCCAGGATGGTCAGCGCAGGCAGCAAAAACAGGTAGGGCGTGGCCGCACGGGCGATCGCACTCCAGCGCTGGGCTGACGGGGAAGGCAAGGGGGATGATGGCTGACCGCTCATTCGGATATTTCAGATATTCGGATATTTCAGATATACAGTATCTACCCACTAACGGTAAGACATTGGGGCAGCGCGGCCAACCTAAAACGGCACATCGTCATCGTCTTCGTCAACCTCGGCGATCGCCCCCGACAAAATTCCGCCGGAGCTAGCGCTGCTGGCTAGGCTGCCATCCAGATCGACAATCTGCCCGTTAAACATCTGGGCAAAACTCTTGGCCGCCTGCACCACTTCATCTTCCCCGCTCCAAAAGATCTGTTCACCGGGGATGGGCTGCTCTGGTGTATTAGTGATGGGGGCAGCGGTGATGGGGACTGAGGCGGCAGGTGGCGCAGCCGACGGGACACCAGCCGATGGCACAGCCGTGGGTGCTGGGCTCGCCGCAGGAGAAGCAGCCCTAGGCGCTGGAACCGCCGCACTCGGCGACGGTGAGGACGGGGGAGATGCAGCGGCGGGCGGCGAGGGTGATGGGGCTGGGCGGCTAATCTGAGAAGGAATTGACTTGGGACGCGGCGGCCCTGGCTGGGATGGGGGCCCCGCACTGTGGTTGGAGGGTGTTTCAGGGGGAGAGTCGGCAACTGCCACCACCTCTAGGCTGACGCGGATGGTGCGGCTAAAGTATTGCGCGAATGCGGCTTCAATATTGGGCATCCGGTCTTTGGCCATGCGAAACAGCGGCTGGGATTTGGTGCCCACCCTAGCTTCATGACCGTTGTAGGCAATCAGGTGGCACTGCTGCCGCAGCATCGTTTGGGTGGAAAAGGGCTGCACCAGGCTCAAAATGTCTTGCCATAGCTGGTGTAGGTCGGTGGCCGCGTCAGAGTCACCGCTGGCGGTTGGCGGGGCTACACTCGCCGCCTCAACCGGAATGTCCTCGGGCGGCCCTGCCTCGGCCAAATCGTCAGCAGGCGAGGGGGCTGGGGGCTGGGCTCCGTTGGGTGATGGGGGGGGTGACGCAGCCCGGGGTTCCGCATAGTCGGCAGCACTATCGGCGGCGATATTGGTGGCCGTATTTGCGGCGATATTAGTGGCGATCGCAGGCGTTGGTGCAGGGCGCGGGGGCGCGTTAGAGGGGGACGGGGCGGCGGCCGGTTCCGGGTGGGCGGGGGTGGCAGCGGGTGCAGGCCGCGCCGGGGGGCTAGTAGCGGCCCGAGGCGCAGCGCTTGGGCCCGCGGACTGTGCAGTCGCTTGCACGGCCGACGGCAGCAGCCCCAATAGCGTCACCTCAAGCCACAGTCGAGGCTGGGTGGTGTTTTTCACCTGCACCTCGCTGACGCGAAGGTGCTGCTGCCCAGCGGTGATCCAGCTAATATCCGCCTGAGCCGCAAACTGGCACAGCTCAGCCCAGGTACCAGGAGTGATGGCCACCAGGTCGCTGCGGGCTGGGGCCGTTTTGGCGATCAGCAGATCGCGGTAAAAACCAGCTAGGTTTTGCAGCACAATCAGCGGTTCGCGGCCGCGATCCATCAGGTGGCGGGCGTGGTCGAGCACCGTGGAGGGATCATCTTGGGCGATCGCGTGCAGCAGGGCGATCAAATCGCGTTCGGGCACGGCTCCCACCAAGTCCCAGACGCGCTCGGTGGTGATTTCCCCGTCTAGCAAACTGAGCTGATCGAGCAGGCTTTCGGCATCGCGCAGCCCCCCTTGAGAGATTTGGGCGACCAGTTGGGTGGCTTCATTGGCAATGCTGATCCCTTCCTTTTGGGCGATCGCCCCCAGGTGATCGACCATGGCCCCTAGGGGAATGCGGCGAAAGTCAAACTTTTGGCAGCGCGAAATGATCGTCGGCAGCACCTTTTGGGGATCGGTCGTCGCCAGCACAATGACGACGCGATCGGGCGGCTCTTCAAGGGTTTTGAGCAGTGCGTTAAAGGCGGCGGTGCTGAGCATGTGCACCTCGTCAATGACGTAGACCTTATAGCGACACTGCACCGGGGCAAACTGCGCCCGTTCGATCAGCTCCCGAATGTTGTCTACGCCCGTGTTGCTGGCTGCGTCGATTTCGATCACATCCAGGGCAGAACCACCCGCGATCGCCCGGCAGACTTCGCAAACGCCGCAGGGAGTATCGGTAGGGCGATCGCTGGCGATGCAGTTGAGCGACTTAGCAAAAATCCGCGCGCTGGACGTTTTGCCGGTGCCACGTGCGCCGGTAAACAAATAAGCTGGGGCGATCCGCTGCTGGCGCAGCGCATTAGACAGCGTCGTGGCGATCGCCTCTTGACCCACCAGTTCCCCAAAGGTCTGGGGGCGATATTTGTGATGGAGCGGCTCGTAAGTCATGAACGCACAGCAGAATCGATCA
>DATNOW010000588.1:0-4662 GCA_036703515.1 Chroococcidiopsis sp. | reverse complement strand
GGCTAGGAGCAGTACGGATGCTGGGACAAGATGTGTTGATCCAGCAGGCCAATGCGGTGGAGTCGCTGAGTAATGTCAATGTCCTGTGTTTGGACAAGACGGGTACGCTCACGACCAATCAGCTCCAGCTCCAGGCGGTGCATCCTTTAGCTGGTATGTCTGGGGTCGCTGGGATAGCAGGGATGGAGGCGGATGAGGACACGGTGCGATCGCAATTGGGGATGTATGCTGCCAGCGTGACAGCGGGCAACCGCACGATCGAGGCGATCGCCGCTGAGTGCCCCAGCGATCCCTATCCCACCTTGGCCGAGGTGCCGTTTTCGTCGGCCCGCAAGTGGAGTGCGATCGCCATTGCCCCATCCCCTGTCGCTCTGTCACCCATCGCCCTGCCCGCTGGCGTCTACCTGCTGGGTGCGCCGGAGGTGTTGGCCCCAGCGGCATCCCTCACTGCCGACACTCTAGAGCAGATTCAGCGCAGCACCGAGGCCGGCCTACGCGTTGTGCTGTTTGCCTTTACGCCTGATCAGTCTGCCTTGGGGGATGTGGAGCGGCCGCAGTTGCCCGATGCTCTGATCCCGCTGGCGGTGCTGGTCTTTGGCGATCAGCTCCGCCCTGAGGCCAAAGCTACTCTCGATGGCTTTATGCAGGCGGGGATCGCGGTCAAAATTATCTCGGGCGACAATCCTCAAACTGTGGCGGCCCTGGCTCATCAGGCAGGTCTGGGAGAAACGGTATCGGTGATCTCAGGGCAGGATTTGAGCGAGCTTGACGACGCTCAGTTTGCCCAAGCGGCTCAGACTTATAAGGTGTTTGGGCGGATCACCCCCGATCAAAAGGCGCGGCTGGTGGCATCCCTGCGCAAGGCTGGCAACTATGTGGCCATGATTGGGGATGGGGTCAACGATATTCTGTCGCTGAAGCAGGCCAGTTTGGCGATCGCCATGGAAAGCGGCAGCAAAGCCACCCGAGGCGTAGCCGACATTGTCTTGCTCAAGGATTCTTTTGGCGCATTGCCCCATGCCTTTTTAGAGGGGCAGCGCATTCGCAATGGCATTCAAGACGTACTCAAGCTGTTTATGGTGCGGACGCTGTGCGTGACGCTGCTGATCTTTGCCACGGCGATCGTTACCGATAGCTTCCCGTTAGAAAATAAACAAAGTGCCGTTGTCACGCTGCTGGGGGTCGGCTTCCCGTCGATGTTTGTGCCGATCTGGGCCAAGCCCGGCTTCTTGCCCCAGCGCAGCCTAGTGCGGTCGATGCTGCATTTTATCGTGCCTGCTACGCTGACGCTGACGCTGGTGGCGCTGCTGGTGTATTTGTTTTACCTGGTCGTGGCGATTTTGGATCTGCCGCCCGGTTCGACCATTAGCCGGGTGAATTACGACATTCCCCGCAGCGCCCTGGTGACCATTTTGGTCTTGGGGGAACTGTTCTTGATTCCGTTTTTGAAGCCGCCAACTACCGCTTGGGTGGGCGGCGAACCGCTCAGCGGCGACTGGCGCTATTCTTGGGTGGCGCTGATCTTGCTGGGCGTTTACATCATGATTTTGGTGGTGCCGCCGATGCGCAATTTCTTTGAGCTATTTCGCCTAGGCACCGAGCACTATCTGTTTATTGGGCTGGTGGCGGTGGAGTGGTGTCTGATCTTGCGGATGATGTGGCGGACGCGGTTTCTCGATCGCTTTTTGGGGGTAGATCTGAGTTAGGGTGAGGGGCTTTTAATGGCGGGACGCGTTACAGGACGCACAGCGGTGGATCCCCGCTAGACCTTAAGGTGATCTGAAGGGCGATCGCAATCGGTCACAATGCCCGTTACAATACATCCGGGCAGGCTCGCCCGACTTGACCCGATGCGCCCCGTCTGCCCCTGCGTACCCCCATCATGCGATCGCTTTCTACCCTATTGCCTCGTCGTCAGCCCCGCTCTACTCACGCCAAACGCAGACACAGACGAATTTCGCTGCTGAGTGTACTGATCCTATTGATGCTTGCCGGTTTTGGCTATCACCAGGTGCGCGGATACCTGCGAGAACCGCAGGCGATTCTGGTGTTGGGCGGTTCCACCACCCGCGAAGAGTTTGCCGCTGACTTTGCCAAGCGCCACCCGCAGCTATCGATTTGGGTGTCGTCGGGCAGCAATCCCGAATATAGCGAATGGGTGTTTGCCAATGCGGGCATTGAGCGCGATCGCGTCCATTTAGACTATCAGGCCGTCGATACGGTCACCAATTTCACCACCCTGGTCGATGACTTTCAAGACTTGGGTATCGACAGCGTGTATTTAATTACTTCCGACTACCACATGCGCCGGGCCAAAGTGATTGGCGGCATTGTCTTGTGGAGCCGGGGCATCGACTTTCGCCCCATCTCCGTGCCCTCGGGTCAACCCCCCGAATCCATCGACAAAATTCTCCGCGATGCTGCGCGCTCTGTGCTCTGGGTGGTGACTGGGCACACGGGTTCTAGCCTGGGCAAACGATTTCGTACAGGATCTTAAGCACTCAAGCTCTTGAGCAATGCTGCCTGGGCATGAGAGATTAAACCGTAGATGAAGCCTAAAAATTAAGCCCCCTGTTTATAGGTGCTACGTTCATGACCAACACACTCCTGCCGTCTACGTCCACCGAAATCAGAACCGTGACGACTGCGGCCGATCAGGCGCTATTTCTTGATGTGCCGTGGCATGTCTACGCCAATGACCCCAACTGGGTGCCGCCGCTCCGCAGCAGCATTGCCCAGCAGCTTGAGCCCAGCAATCCATTTTTTCAGTATGGGCAACTGCAGCAGTTTATTGCCGTGCGGCCGGGCAGCAAGGGGGCAGAACCCGTCGGGCGGATTGTGGCTGCCGTCAACCGTCGCCTGATTGAGCGCGAAGGGGAGGCGATCGGGCTGTTTGGCTATTTTGAGTGTGTTGACGACTATGCCGTTGCCGAAGCGCTATTTAACGCTGCTACAGACTGGCTGCGGCAGCAGGGCATGACCAAGGTGCGCGGCCCGATTGACCTCTCGACCCACAACAACTGCCTGTTTTTGGTCGATGGGTTTGACACCATGCCGATGATCATGATGCCCTACAACCCGCCCTACTATCCCCAATTTGTAGAGCGGGCCGGCTGGACGAAGGCCAAAGATGCCTACGCCTACGACTTTCCGCTCAGTACCCATCTGTCTGACAAATTCAAAAAGGGTTATGAAATCGCCCTCAAGTCGGGGATCACCTTCCGCCCGATTGCCACCAAGGGGGAAGCCTTTGAGCGCGACTGCATCAGCCTTTACAACCTATTTACCAAAGCCTTTGCCAACAACTGGAGCTCGACCCCGCGCACCCAAGAGGAATTTTTGGAAGAAGCCAAGTCGCTGCAAAGTTTGGTCGATCCCGATGTGTTTCCGATCGCGGAATATAACGGTGAAATGGTCGGCTTTTGGATGAGCCTGCCCGATTACAATATCGCCCTCAAGCACGTCAACGGCAAGCTCAACTGGCTAGGGATTATCAAGTTTCTGTGGTTTCGGCGGCAGATCGACCAAGGGCGCGTCATCGCCATCTGCTCACTGCCCGAATATCGCCGCAAGCTGGTGCCCCTAGGCTTGATTTATCTGGGCATGCTGGGCGGGATCAAAAAGGGCAAACCCTACAAGCGGGCAGAGCTATCGTGGGTTTATGAAGACAATATGCCCTCTCGCAAGCTGATCGAAGAGGCGGGCGGCACGATCTACAAAACCTACCGCATTTACGAAAAGGCGATCGCCTAGGCCCCAACGAGCCCTATCCCTATCCATCCCAGCCCATAGATCCAAAATCTCAAATCCTAAATCCAAAATCTCAAATCCCAAATTTCTCTGCTCCCGATTTTAATTTCATTGGGCAGACTGGAAGAATAGGGCGTTTGGGCATAACCCATGTCTGGTTTAGCGATCGCAATCATTGGTCTTTGGGCCCTGGCGATTGGCGCTGTGCTGTTGACCCAGCGCTGGTTCAGCGGCAAACGACTGCGCCAGCGTCGTGGCCTGTCGGCGGCTGCACCTAGCCCGTGGCAAAAGGCGGCCCCCGGTCAGGTTAACCGCGCGGTGCGGCAACAGTTGATGAGACTGCTCAATGGCGATCGCAACACGGCTGAACGGCTGCTGCAAGACGCTCGGTTTCGCTACCCCGGCAAATCAGAAAACTGGTATTGGGAAAAGGTGGTCTATGACCTCAGACGCGATCGCCGGGCGTAGGGGTGATGGGTGATGGGCGATGGGCATTGTGAACAAAGGGTGAAGGGCGTGGTACGGGCATTTTGCCCGCGTGTGAGAAGTTTTTAGCTAAAGGGTGAAGGGTGAAGAACCAAACTCATTCTTGGCATTCTAACGATGCAAACACTTGGGCGGCGGTGTCGGCGGCGTCAGATCCGACAGCGGTGATGGTGACGAGGTGGCGGCGGTTTTCGTGGGTGGCGTTGGCTTCGTAGCGGATGGCGGGCATGGTGACATCGGTGGCTGTCCAGGTGAGGGTGCCTTTTTCGATCGTCACCGGGGTAATCACGCCGCAGAGTAGCCGGTTTTCTTGGCGATCGCTGCTGGCCTCAAAGGTCGACTCAGACTCAAAGGAAAAGGAGATGCCCGAAAAGGAGAGCTGGGCGTTGCCATTTTCTTGGTCGGGGGTGTCAAAGGGAACGCCCT
>DATNOW010000587.1:0-7747 GCA_036703515.1 Chroococcidiopsis sp. | reverse complement strand
ACATTTGTTTCTAGTACTAACGAGTTTTCACGTTTTTCCATTGACAGACTTCTCTCCGAAACTTTACTCTTCATACCCTTTAGTTCTTGGAGAAAATTTATGTCAATCTACGTAGGCAATCTGTCTTACGACGTCACTAGTGAAGATTTGACCGCTGTATTTGCAGAATACGGCGCTGTCAAGCGTGTCCAGCTCCCCACCGATCGTGAAACCGGCCGTCTTCGCGGTTTTGGTTTTGTAGAGATGGGTGCTGATGCAGAGGAAACCGCTGCCATTGAAGCGCTGGATGGCGCTGAGTGGATGGGTCGCGACCTCAAAGTCAACAAAGCCAAGCCCCGTGAAGACCGCGGTGGTTCCTTTGGTGGCGATCGCAAAGGCGGCAGCTTCTCTCGCAACTACTAAATATCGAAGCTAAGCATTGCAGGTTAGATAAACTCAAACTCTATTTTCTGAAAGCAGGATTCTGTTTCCTATTCAAAAAATAAAAGTATGGTTTGATCAAATCAGCAATCTCAAGTTAATTGTCTGGCTGTAGAGGTCAGACGTGATCTAAAAGGGCTCAGGCAGAAATGTCTGAGTCCTTTTAGATTTAAACCCTTCCAGACTATTCACGGATGATTGGGGCGATCGCCCTGTGACCCAGCTCTAGTGTTTACTGAACTCACAATAATGGCTATTCTGGATAGAGTTTTCTCAGCAAAATTGCGCTATTGTGATAATCCTGCCTGTAGTAATCTAGCTTGTGCATAAAATCACAGGAGACGGGTGAGCAATTGACGGAGTGCGCTGCCATGCAAACCACACTTAAACCAATAGAATCCACATTGGGGATGATTTCGTGAGTAAAGCAGGGCTCCCTAAAAAATCCGTCCACTTTTCGTCTGCACCCATAGGCGATATCCCTGAGGCCAAACGGGATATTCCCCATCCGCCATCGCCGTCGCCTGCTACTCGGTGGGGACGCTTGGGTTGGGGGGTGCTCGGGCTAGCGATCGCCCTGCTGTTGGGGGCGTTAACCCGATTGCCGTCTACTCCCGCTCCGATTACGCCGCTGAATGCTTCCCTGGGGTGGGAGCAGACGGTGCAAGAGTCTCTGCCCCCTTCTGCGCCGGGCACCCTTTTAGGTCATTTTCCCTACTCAGAAATATCCCGAAATTTGCTGATGCCAATCGTGGCCGATGGTAGTGTGCTAATGCACCGCACCGCGGCCGAACGTTTTTTGCAGATGTCAGCCGCCGCCCGCCGCGAGGGCATTATTCTGCGTCCCCTGTCGGGGTTTCGCTCGGTGGCGGATCAAGAATATATTTTTTTTGACATGAAAGCTCAGCTTGGAGAACAGGCAACCCAGCGGGCAGAAATCGCTGCGCCTCCAGGCTATAGCGAACACCACACGGGCTACGCGCTCGATATTGGTGATGGCACCAATCTCAGCACGGATTTGCAAATTAGCTTTGAGCAAACGCCGGCCTTTCAATGGCTACAGCGCAACGCCGCCTTTTATAGCTTTGAGCTGTCGTTTCCCAAAAACAATTCACGCGGTATCAGCTACGAACCCTGGCACTGGAGGTTTGTGGGCGATCGCGATAGTCTTGAAACATTCTACAAAGCGCGGACTCGCCCCTAGCGCTGGGATCAACACCCAGTTGTCACCGGCTCTCATGCTCACAGGTTTTCACTCTCACTCTCACTCATACTCACTCACCCGCTTTTCCTAGCAATATTCAGACGCTCTACCTTAAATATCCTGTGAACCTGCTGTGAACCAGACTTCGCTCAACCTTGTCGCCATTACGATTTTTGGGCTGGTCATGACCAGCCTGCTGGGCCCGTTGCTCAATATTTCACCGGCCATACCGGCGATCGCCATCTTTGGCATCTTGGGGATTGCGACCCTCGACAGTTTTAATTGGCAAGGGCGGGGCGGCACCCTATTGCTCGACTGGCTGGCCAGCTTTTCGGCCGAGCACCGAGCCCGAGTGATTCGTCATGAGGCTGGGCATTTTTTGGTGGCCCAACTGCTAGATATTCCCGTCACCGGATACACCCTCACCGCTTGGGAAGCGCTGCGTGAAGGGCATCCTGGAGTCGGCGGGGTGCAGTTTGCAACCGAAGAGCTAGAGTCCGAGCTAGCGACGGGTCGCTTGTCAGGCCAACTGGTGGATCGCTACTGCACCGTGTGGATGGCTGGCATTGCAGCCGAGCAGTTGGCCTACAGCAACGCAGAGGGCGGCAGCGACGATCGCCAAAAAATGCGGCTGCTGTGGACTCAGCTCAAGCGATCGCCCAGTGAGGGTGAAATCAAAGAACGCTGGGCGCTGCTGCAAGCTAAAAGCATGATTCAAACCCATCAAGCGGCCTATGACGCTCTGGTGTCCAAGCTAGAACAGCGGGCTCCGGTCGATGAATGCCAACAGGCGATCGCCGCCCAGTCTGCTGCTTAGGCAATCGCTAAATTAGTGCCTAAATTAGTGCCGACAATCGATAATCCTCACTGCGGCTCTGCGCTGACGTGAGCGCCATTGCCAAACAGCGCTTCCACCTGCTGACGAATCGCGGCTAAATTAGCCGACAGGTTATGGCAGAGACGACGCTCAATTAAGGCAATCGGCATAGTCCGGGGGGGCAATACTCGCACCACGTAGCATAGCTCTGTGACGGCTTGCCCATCGGCAGCGGCTGTAGGCGTAAGCTGCCAGTAGCCCGAAAATTCTTTAAAGTCGCCCTCAACCATCTCAAAGTCGAGCTGATTGGGAAAGTGCTCGATCATGTCTAGCACCACACGGGCACAAAACTTGATCTTTAGAAAAGATTGCGCTCCAATCTGCTCTAGCCGGATGCCTCCGTGGGGATGGGGAATCTGACGGCTTTTAGCCAGGTTGGGGATAAAGTCTGCTAGGTGGTCGTAGTCGGTCAAAACCTGCCAGACCTGGTTGATTGTGCAGGGAATCTGGATTCGGGCAGAAATCTGGCGCTGCCGCCCCTCGGCCCAGTCTGTCTTAACGTCTACGGCATCGAAATTGTCAAAACAAGACTCTGCCGCCTGATCGCCACCAGACAGATCGGACTCAGAGGACTCGATATCAGACAAATCAGCATTAACGTTCATAATTATCCAGCATACAACTGGTTAGATAGCGAATTCGATATTGTTTTCTTGAGCAACTATCAATGATTCAGTAAAGAATTCGAATTCTGGTCAGAATTCGGTCAAGTTTGCTCCAGATGTTTTTTTAGCTTTCCGTGCAGACTTCGGTGCAGATTTCCATGCAGTTTTCGGTGCAGATTTCCTTGCAGAAATTTTACGACATCTCGACGATGTCGTAGCAGATCTCCTTACAACATCACCGCGCCCTGGGTAGGGGACTGCGGCAGGTTCACTCTAAAGCAGGTTTGCCACGTTTTGCCTTGGTGAATCGGGCAACTTGAAGCCGTGATCGAACCATTCAGGTGCTCAACCAAGCCCTTCACGAGGGCTAATCCCAGCCCCGTTCCCGGAATGGCCTGTTGGGTGATCCCTTCCCCCCGCGAGAAGCGATCAAAAATCCGCGGCATCTCCTCGGGAGTGATGCCGCCGCCCGTGTTGCTCAGGTAAATGGTTACACCATTGCTTTTTTGGTCGAGTTCTTGCTCTACCGCTAAGGTGATCACGCTATCGGGTTCGGCATATTTTCCCGCATTGGTTAGCAGCTCAGTCAAGATTCGGGTAAGGCTCTCGGGATCGGTAAGCAGGTTGACCGGACGTTCCGGGATATCTAGAAACAGGCTGAGGCGTTTTGATACCCAGCGCTCTTCAAACGAACGGGCAATATCGCGAATTAGATAGCGAACATCGAGGGGATGGAAACGGGTGTTGAGGGCTCCGGTTTCCAGTTTTTGCAGCGCCAGCAAGTCATTAATCAAGCTCGTTTCTTGCGTACACTGCTGCTCTAAGATGTCGAGATATTTTGAGCGCCGCTCGGGGGGTAAATCGGCCTGCCTCAACATCCGAATGGCAACGGTCATGCTGGTTAAGGGCGTCAGCAGTTCATGGCTGACGGTGCTGAGAAATTCTTCTTGCCGCTGGGTGAGCTGTCGGAGTTGGTCTACCTGTTGACGGGTTTTTTCATAAAGCTTGGCCTGCACGTCGAGACTGCGCTGCAATTGGGACGTGCGCTCTTCAACCAGCGCGTGAACCTGGCGGAGGGCTAGGGTTTGAATGATAGCGGTGCTGAGCTGAGCCGCCACTAGCTTAACGAAGGTAATTTCTTCGGGCTGCCAAAATCGGGGCTGGTGGTGTTGTAAAACCAGGCAGCCCAACAGGGTGCCTTGATTTTCTAGCGGCACCAGCAGGTGGGCAGAAAGGGTCTTGGGTGCAAAAACAGCAGAAATCTCGGCGGTGGCGATCGCCTCATCTGCAGCAGCGGCCTCTCCTTCAGGGGCAGCGTCAGCTCCGACTGGGGCTCCGGCTGGAGATCCCGGCGGGTGGTGGAGCGTTGGAATAGCTAGAGGTTCAGGGCGCGTCTCAAATACTCGCTTGAGCAAGGCACATTCGGCCACTTGAATCGATTGCCCAAGTGGCTTGGAATCAGCAGGCTGTGGATGCTCAGCCTGGTCGATGTAGTAACCGGGGCCATTCTTAAAATGGTTGAGTTGGGCAAACTCGTACTCAATCGTGGCGCGAATGGCCGCTTTGGTGTGGGCAGACCATTCGGTGGGGCGGTGGCGGTAGGTCAGGTCAGCATACTTGAAGGTTAACAGCAGACCGCGACTGGCCTGAAGCGAAGAAACAGTGCCTTCGACACTGAGTTGAAAAAGTTGGGATAACTCTAGATTGCTGCGAATTGCGGTCGTGAGTTGATCGATTACAGTTTGACAGCGAATTTGCTGCTGTATTTGCTGTTCTAGCTTCGCTTGGGAAACAGCGATCGCGACTTGGTCGGATACGTCTTTGAGTAGCTGCACTTCGGGCTCCTTCCAACAATAGGGGTGCGCACGTGCCAACAGAATGATGCCATTAGGGCGTCCCTGGAAATGGGTTCTAATCGCCAGGATAGAACCGGGGTCAGCCGGTTTAGACAGCGGTTGGGGCGTGGGGAAATGAGAATGTGCGCATTGAATGCTCTGGATTAACTCCTCTGCGATACTGAGCCGCCGCAGATTCGGAATGATCAGGATTTCGGCATCGTTCCAGTGGTGCTCAATGGAGGGATGGGTCAACAGACGCTGTAAGCGCGCACATTGGCTAACAGCCGCGTCACCTGTCTTACACCACACATAGGGCTCTTGCATTTGCTGAGCAGCACTCAGCTCAATTACCAAACAGTAGTCGGCCCACAGGGCGTTGCCTAATAGGGACGGCAGCATTTGTAGGGCGGCGTCAGCAGTGGGGCTTGTCACCATCACGTGACCCAGCATTTGTAATAATTTTCCCGACTCGGCCATGACGTAATGGTGGGTCCTGAAGGTATCGAGTGGGCGGGGCGCTGACTGGCTGGGGCGTTTGAAACGCAGTGAGGTAAGTTGGTTTCCCTGTAACACAGGTTCTGCATTGCGGTTAAGGTTATGCCGTCCTTGCAAATTCATCTTCGGTGCCCTATGCGGCGAGTTCGGTGGTGCGGGGTGGCGGCTATATGGGAGAGCGATTATATACAGACGGCTCCTGATAGGGGCCGACAAACGATTAATAAACTAATTAATAAGAGTTTGACTATAGGATTTAGACATACAGAAATGCGCCGATGGATAGCGGTAGTGGGCTGTAACAAGTTAGCTTAGGACAAGTTAGCTTGTGACAAATCGGCCGATGACGAACACCAGGAACTGTGACGAATGCGATGATTGGATTCGATATTAGGGCATCGAGTTTTCACATCTGACCAGGAATCTATTGCTTTAAATTACACGCTCTGAAGGCAGACAGTATCCGTGATTTCTCTATTTGTCTACTGAGTTTGACATGGGATGGATCGTGAAAGCCGTGTTAATACCAGTTTGTTTTTCTGTACTATTTTCAGTAGTGCGCTAGTGGCGAGCTAGTAGTGCGCTAGTAGTGTGAATGGTTGGCTGGGGCGGACTGGACTGATAGCTCTTTGATGGAGATCCTGGATAGAGCGTCTGGTGGCTTGGCTAATGGGCTGTTTTAGGGGGTAGGGGCGATCGCCGAGAGGTGTCGTGTCTCGCCAAGCAGCTTGGGACGCTGGTTCTATAGTGTTAAACAGTGTTAAACGCAAGTGTTAAACGCATTAATATGACTGCAACTCAAATTTCGTTATCGTCTGACCATGCGATTGGCACGGTTAAAGGGCCGGGTGAAACAGGGAACCAGTATGTGTTTATCACGGTGGATAATCGCTACGTCAAAATTGGCGAGTTTGTGTATTATGAGGTGCCGCCGGTTAGCCCCCAAGACGAATCGCTGCAAATCTTGGGCAAGATCGCCGAGCGACGCTTGATTGACCATTTGCCCGATCGGATCTTTGCGGATACGGAAATTAGCCCAGAGGCGATCGCGGCCTTTGTCGGGTTTGCCCATCCCAATCCCGAACTCTACGAGGTGACAGTGGAGGTGATTGGTCATTTTCATCCTGCTCTCGGGTTTATGAACCCCCGCCGCGCTCCCAATCCTGGGGCGCGGGTTTATTTGGCTAGCGATGCCGGGTTGCAGTCGGTGGTCAACAAACGACAGCCGGGAGAAGTCGGCTCGGCCCACATTGGCTCGCTGCTGCTGCGGGAACTGGGCGCAGTGCCGGTGGCACTGGATGTTAAGGAACTGGTCAGCACCCACATGGCGATTTTGGCGGGCACCGGTTCGGGGAAGTCTTATACGGCTGGGGTGCTGGTTGAGGAACTGCTGTCGCCCCACAACCGCGCGGCTGTGCTGATTTTTGACCCCCACGGGGAGTATGGCACTTTGTCTGATATGCGCGGCCATGCGGCCTTTACGGCAGAAGACGGCTATGCGCCCCAGGTAAATGTGCTGTCGCCAGAGGATATTCGCATTCGGATCTCGTCGCTCGACTATTACGATATCGTTACACTGCTGCCAGGGATGAGCGATCGCCAGCAGGCCATTCTCAGCAAGGCCTATGCGATTCTCAACCGGCACAAAAAAGGCGACTATCGCTGGGGCATCCAAGATCTGATCGCGGCGGTGTATGAAGCCGACACCACCGACGATGAGGAAGGCAACCCCAAGGTGGGATCATCGGCTCCAGCAATCGAATGGAAGCTCGACCGACTGGGGCGCTCAGAGTATTTCCATGCCTTTGATCACCTTGCGCCAAAAGCACTGTTTAAGCCAGGGCAAGTGACGGTCTTGCAAATGAACGAAATCAGCCAGGAAGAGCAGCAGGTGATTTGTGCGGCCATTTTGCGCCAGACCAACCAAGCTCGGATGAACACGCAAAAAGAAAAAATTACGCCGGATGACGAAAACTACTTGCCCTATCCGGTGTTTATCTTGATCGAAGAAGCCCACCGATTTGCCCCCGCCCACGAGCCTTCGCGCTGCAAGATGATTTTGCGAACAATTTTGAGCGAAGGGCGCAAATTTGGACTTGGGGTGGGGCTGATCACCCAGCGCCCCGGCAAGCTCGACTCGGATGTGCTGTCGCAGTGCATGAGCCAGTTCATCATGCGGATCGTCAACCCTGTGGATCAAGATAGCCTCAAATATGGGGTGGAGGCTGCCGGCCGCGATCTGCTCAAGGAATTGCCATCGCTCACCAAGGGGCAGGTGATTGTTTCGGGGGCCTGCGTGAATACGCCC
>DATNOW010000586.1:0-6730 GCA_036703515.1 Chroococcidiopsis sp. | reverse complement strand
GTCGATAGCGCCTCTTGGAAGACCTTGACCGCATCGGGGCCGATGTCTAGACCCATCCAGCCGTCGGGGATCGCCTCAACGCTCACGGTTTGGGCATTGGCTTCTGGCGAGAACGCATCGGCTACGACCACGTCTGTGGGCAGCAGCAGTTCAACCCCTTTGGCTTTGGCCTTTTCTTCGAGAGTTTTGGCCAGGGCCACATACTCATCTTCTACCAAAGACTTGCCGACGCTGAGCCCACGGGCTTTGTAGAAGGTAAAGATCATGCCGCCGCCGATCAGCAATTTGTCGACTTTGTCGAGCAGAGTCTCGATCACGGTGATTTTGCTCGACACCTTAGAGCCACCGATGATGGCCGCCAAGGGGCGCTGCGGGTTTTCGATCGCATTTTGCAGATACTGCAATTCTTTGTCGATCAAAAATCCAGCCACTGAAGGCGTCAGGTAGTGGGTCACGCCTTCGGTCGAAGCATGGGCCCGGTGCGCTGTACCAAAGGCATCATTGACGTAGAGATCGGCAATCGAGGCTAGGGCTTTGGCAAACTCAGGAGTATTTTTTTCTTCTTCAGGATGAAAACGAACATTTTCTAATAGCAGAACATCGCCATCGTTGAGGGCTGCAACAGCCGCTTCAACTTCAGCACCAATACAATCATTTGTTTTAACAACAGGCTTGCCCAGCAGTTCTGACAGGCGAGTGGCCACCGGGGTCAACCGAAACTTGTCGGTGACACGTGCGGCAAAGTCATCCCCTTTGGGTCGCCCAAAATGGCTCGACAAAATTACTTTTGCGCCATTGGACGTGAGATATTGAATCGTCGGCAATGCAGCCCGAATCCGAGTATCGTCGGTAATATTGCCTTGTCCATCGAGCGGCACGTTGAAATCTGCACGGACAAGCGCCCGCTTGCCGGATAAATCAGCCGCTGTTAGACTTGCTACCGTTTTTTTGGACACTGCGCAAACCCCCTAATGAGTCTTTTTACCTATTAACTATTGTAAAGCGTCAGGGATCATTCTCAGGAGTCCTCTTCAGGAATCCTCTTCGAGATTATTCTCAGGGATCAGGCGCAGGGATTATTCTCTGGGGATTAGGCTCTGACGAACGACTTGGTTTTGGGCAAGCAGCCCAACCGCACCCGGCAAACCCGCGCTATTTTGTTAAGCATAGGGCGCTGTAAAACCCACCCGATACAAGATCTGAGAGAATCCTAAGTAGGATGTCCTAAATAGGATGATCCGTGGCCTGCCAACGCTTGGAACCTGATCGGCACCCGAGGGTGTCAACTCAGTCCCGACATTCATTCTCAAACGTTGCCTGCCCATTTCATCTCAAACGTTACCGGAGTTTACGTCTCGTTAAGATGCGCCATGTTTAAGACAGTGCTATTTCCTATTGATCAAAGCCGTGAGTCTCGTGAAGCGGCAGATACGGTGGCCACGCTGGTCAAAACTCTGAGCAGTCGACTGGTGATTTTGTCGGTCGTTGAGCCTCCTACTGAGGGGCAAGACACTTCGGAGATGGCCTCCCCTGAGGCGATCGCAGAACTGCTGCGAACGGCCAAGACGCTGTTTGCCGATCAGGGTATCGAGTCAGAACTGATCGAGCGCGAAGGGAAGCCCGCCTTTGTGATTTGCGATGTGGCCGATGAGCTGGGTGCCGAACTCATTGTCATGGGCTGTCGCGGCCTGGGGCTGACCGAAGAAGGCGTGGCTGAAAGCGTCACCAATCGCGTTATTAATCTATCGCCTTGCCCGGTGCTGATCGTTCCCTAACTCAAGGGTTAAATTTTTTTAGCGTTGGATGATAGCTAAGCCCAATTGGGGGCTTTTGCTGTCCCAAAACTGCTGTCCGGAAAATTACTGAACTCTTGTTCTAACCTTCATCGATGCCTTACCTAGGATCCATTTTTGGGGTGTTATAACACAGCAGAGCCCCTTGAAAACTTCTAAAATGTTTTAGAGTTATGCATCCTTTGGAATACGTGAGCGATCGCCGTAAATCCTGCTTGCCTCGTCTGCCGTAGTCACGTCTAGCCCAGTCACTTCCAAACGGGGGATAGGCTAATCACCCTGGTGTACGAATCGCATCTACTCATCCTTTTCTATGATTGAGGTTCTGTGATCGAGTTCTCATAACTGGGTTTCTGTGATTGGGGCTATCTGGAGCGTTCTATCTGCTTAGGCGTCCCCCGTTAGAGCTGATGGCGGGGCTGAAATCCAGCTTTGTTACGTTAAATTTTGCAACACAATCCAATGGATTTGGCTTACCCCTAGGCTGCTTGCGCAGCTAGCCCTCAGGGGTTTCTTGCTGGCCGTTAATTGCGTCTATCCTGCGTCCTGCTCATTTCAACCACCTTTTGGGGTTGTGAATTTGATCAAAACCTAAGGCGAGCTCAGGCTATTGGTTTGAACCGAGTGTTTGAACCGCCTGCTTGAACCAAGTGTTTGAACTCACAGTTCATCCACAAACTCTGCCTCAGGTTCAGAAATCGAAATCTGGTTTGATTGAATCTACGATCCTGCGGTCTGGAATGAGGGAGTTCCACGTCGTCCATGAGGTTGGTTTATGGTCTCGTCTGCGTCTACCGCCAAATTGTCTGGTGCGTCGCGCCAGCGAACAAGTGCTCACAATGGTCTGCTGATTGCTCAACAGCTGCGCGAAAAAACGCAGGACTACAAAACGCTGTTGGTCGAGGTGATGAAGTGGACGGGGGGGCAACCCCTGCTGGTGCAAATGGTCAGCCGTTTGGTAGTCGAAGCCGACGACTCCCCCAGACCTGGCACCGAGGCCATGTGGCTAGAGCATTTGATCTATCAAGGACTGATCAACAACTGGGAAGACATACCTGAACTAGAGCAGATGCGGGCTATTCGCGATCGCCTGATTCGCCGCAAACATCGCAATATCCGCTTGCTCAAGCTCTACCAACGATTGCTGGAGCGGGGTGAAATTCCGATCGAAAATTCGCCCGAACAGCGCGAGCTAGAGTCCCTCGGGCTAGTGTCCAAAAGCCAAGATAAGCTGCGTATCCACAACCGCATCTATGAGATGGTGTTTAACTCGCCGTGGGTTGACTCGGCCCTGAAGCGCATTCAGGTAGACCCAGAGCTAAGCGACAGTGAGTTTCGTCGCACCCTAGTTGAGCTAGAGCGCAAGCTGCTGCTGTCTCAAGTCGAGATTTTGTCTCAAGCTGAAACCCATAGCGAAGATTTGAAGGCGGCACAGACCCTCTACGAAGTGCTGCGCTATGTCACGGCTAAAGTCGCCGATCTGGTGGGAGCCGATCGGGCCAGCATTTTTTTGCTCAACGACGAAAAAAATGAGCTGTGGTCACTCGTTGCCGAAAACGAAGAGGGTGAATTTTTAGACATTCAGGTGCCGATTGGTGAGGGGATCGCGGGGCAGGTGGCCCAAACCCGCAAGCTGATCCACATTCCCAACCGGGTTTACGACGATCCCCGGGCGGCGCTGGTCAAAACCTTTGATCAACGCTACCACTACAAAACCGAAAACATTCTGGCGCTGCCCATCCTCAGCGAAAGCAAGGAGCTGATCGCCGTTGTCCAGGTGCTCAACAAGCTGCTGCCCCAAGGGGTTGGCGGCGTTGGTCAAACCAACCCCAATGGCTTTAGCAAACTCGACCTAGAGCGTCTGTCGCGCTGTCTGGTGCCCATTCGCCGGATTTTGGAAAGCTGCCAATCGTGCTACAAGGCAATCCGCAAGCTGCAGGCCACAGCGGCCCTGGCTGAAGCAACGCGATCGCTCGATCAGATCAACCTCGACACCAAAGCAATCTTGCAGCGGGTGATGAACACGGCCAAAAAGCTGATGAATGCCGACCGCAGCACCCTGTGGCTAGTCGATCGCGATCAGGGCGACCTCTGGACCGAAATCCCCGGTCGGGGTGAAGTGCGCTGCCCGATTGGGATTGGCTTTGTCGGGCAGGTGGCCCAAACCTGTGAGCCGATGATCATTCCCTTTGATCTGTATGACCACCCGATGGCGGAAAACGCCAAGCGGGTTGATGAACAAACCCGCTATCGCACGTGCAGCCTGCTGTGTATGCCGGTCGTTAGCCCTGATGGTGAACTGCTGGGCGTCACCCAACTGGTTAACAAGCGCAAATCTGGGCATCATGCCGAATACAGCAAAGACGACTGGCCGCTTGTACCCGACTATTTCAAAACCGGCTTCGACAAAAATGACCAGCAGGCCATGCAGGTGTTTAACGATCGCGTCGGCGTGATTTTGCAATTTGTTAAAACCCATGAAACCCTAAAACAGCTTTCGCAGGTGAAACCGAAAGAGGCGATCTACAATGCCCTAGCGGTGTTGAGCAATGCTGTCTCAGACCAGAGTGATGACGCCTTGTATCAAGCGCTGCATCATATGCTGACCTACGTCAGTGAGTCGCTGAGCCGCTTGCTGTCGGCCGACTATACGACGATCTTTTTGCTGGACGCTGACGAAACTGGCTTTTGGACGCTCTGCAACGAAGACGGTGCGGGGGCCCAGGAAGTGCGGATCTCCTCGACCCTAGGGCTGGCGGGCAAGATCTTAGAAACCAAGGCCACCCAGGCGGTGCGCAATATCCACAAGTTTCAAGATGTCTTGATTCACCGGGGCATTGGCATTGAGATGACGCGCGATCGCCAGTCGATGCTGCTGTTCCCAATTTTGGATGGGCACGGCAAAGTGACGGCGATTATTCGCTTGTTTAACAAGCTCAAGCCCGCCCTGCCCGGCGTGGCCGGTTCTGCGACCGTTGATGTCGATGGCTTTACCAAAGAGGATGCCGATCGCCTCAGCCAGTGCACCGAGACGCTGTTGCCGATCCTGCAAGCGTTCCAGTCGTTCCAGCGCGAAATCTTGACCATCCAGGCGCAGCGGCGCGCCCTCGACCCGCTCTATCAGGCGATTAGCTTTGTCAGCCAGAGCAGCGGCAACCCCGAAGAGCTGATTCACAAAGTCATGCAGGCGGCCAAAAACCTGACCAATGCCGATCGCAGCACGCTGTGGCTGATTGACCAAAGCACCAACGAACTGTGGACGGTGATCGCCCAAGCCGACGGCAGCTGGCTGGAAACGCGGGTGCCGATGGGCGAAGGCTTTGTGGGTGTGGTCGCGAAGACAGGGCGATCGGTCAATATTCCCTACGACCTCTACGATCACCCCTCGTCGCACATTGCCCGCAAGACCGACGAAAAAACCCGCTATCGCACCTGTAGTTTGCTGTGTATGCCTGTTTTAGGGGCCGATGGTGAACTGCTGGGTGTCACCCAACTGGTCAACAAGCGCAAGCCCGGCGACCACCCGCCCTACAATGCTGAAATTTGGCCCCAGGTGCCCGACTACTTTAGAGCCAGCTTTGCTGAAAAAGATCACAAAGACATGGAGGTGTTTAACAACCAAGTGGGCGTGATCTTACCGGATGTGCTCGACCGTCAAAAACGCGATCGCGACCCTGAAGTGATGAACCTGTTTGTTTAGCTGGTTTAGGCTGGGTTTTGCCCTAGGAGGGGCTGTCGGTCGGGCTCGGGCTTGGCATTGTTGCCTTTTGGTTAATGCCAGCGATCGCCGCCCGAGCGATTTCGATCAAAATGTAGGATAACCCGACATCCACCAGGGTTGTAATCAAAACCAGCACGGCAGACACTGACTCTGGATTTTCTAAAGTCTGCTGCAATGTAATGCGATTCAATATATTTGAGGTAATGCTGACCGCATAGAAAATCGGTACGTTGGCCTTAACTCGGTTGCCCGCCGCTTGGATGATGTCATCTTCGGTTTTAAAGCGTCCGGCGATGGTCATGAGCGTGTTCCAAATGCCCCAGATGTTATAGAAGGGGATCATAAAACGCGCTAGCGCTCCACCCGGCGTAATGGGATAGTCGGGATAGAGCTGACGCAGATCGACGTGCAGCCGATAGATCCAGATCAGCGCCATGACGAGCGTGATCAGGTTAATCAATAGCGCTAAACTAGCCACGATTGCGTCTAGGGGTTCTAGTGGTGCATAGACGAAAGGCAGCACCACTTCAGTCAACGAAAACAGCGCCGAGGCGATCGCAAACCACAGCCTCACCTTTAGGGTGGGCATCATTACCCCAGCAATTCCCGTTGATTTTAGGGTAGCGGGCACGATAGGAGCAGTCATACTTTCAGGTTCTCTTAAAGAAAATTAAGCCTTTCAGAATGGGGGCACGAAGCGGTCTTTCGAGCTGACATCGCAGTAGATAAACCATCAGTTTAGAAAACTGATTCAGAAAACTGATTCAGAAAACCGATGATTGTTCTACTGCATTTAGTTATACAAAATCAAGCTTGTAGGATAACAGCTCAAAATTGACACATCCATTCTGTAGTCTCTATATCTCTCTAGCGAATCGGGTCATGCACCGTTACAAGTTTGGTGCCGTCGGGAAACGTGGCTTCGACCTGCACTTCATGCAGCATATCTGCGATCCCTTCCATGACATCGTCGCGACCCAGTAGGGTGGTGCCATAGGTCATCAGGTCAGCCACCGTCCGCCCTTCCCGTGCGCCTTCTAAGATCGCCGCTGAAATGTAGGCCACCGATTCAGGATAGTTGAGCTTCAAGCCCTTGGCTTTACGGCGTTCAGCGACCAGTGCCGCTGTAAAAATGAGCAGTTTATCTTTTTCTTGGGGCGTCAATTGCATAGGGAGGACACACTCAACCTGAGGTCGGTAAACGTTTCCGCAAATC
>DATNOW010000585.1:0-4199 GCA_036703515.1 Chroococcidiopsis sp. | reverse complement strand
CAGCCATTGGTTTTAAGTGTGGGTATTGCTCTAGTCCAGAATAAGCCGTTAGCTTATGATGCTGCGTAATTCTTAATGCATAGCCAACACCACGCACTGTGTGAATTAATTGCTTTGCACCTTGTGCTTCCAGCTTGACTCGCAAGTATCGAATGTAGACATCAACAACGTTTGAACTAACAAAATTTTCGTAGCCCCAAACGTTTTCTAGAATTTGATCGCGGGTTAATACTTGATTTGGATGTCGCATCAAATATTCCAGTAAATCAAACTCTTTTGCCGTTAGTTCAATTTCTTGGTAATGGTAATAAACCTGTCGCGCATTTTGATCGAGCACCAGTTGCTCAAACTCTAGAAGATGGGAAGATCTAGGGCGCTGTCTCAAGTGCGATCGCACTCTGGCAATCAGTTCTTCGATCGAAAAGGGGGTGCTCAGACAATCGCTTGCTCCAGCCTCTAAACCCATGACTCGTTGAGAAACCTGCCCCTCGTGGGTCAATACGATAACAGGCACATCATTGTAGGTTGAACGCAGGCGACGACAAAACTCAATACATGATACACCCGGAAGAGCCCAACCTAAAATAATCAAATGAGGACTTGTTTGGCGCGCCGCTAACAATCCGCTGACACCATCTTGTACGACGCTAACTTGATATCCTTCACAACCCAATTCTTGCGCAATTAACTGAGCAAGCTCACTATTATTTTCGACTACTAAAACATGCGATGTAACTGCTTCCATCACTGTTGTGCGAGTCTGATCTTTAGTGCTGATTTGAGAAATGGTTGGTAGCATCTTGAGGTTCTGCCTAAATTATGTTTACAAAACGGATGCTGAGTTCATTGAAATTACATATTGGCTGTCTGCATCATCAAGAAAGTTGAACTGCTTTTGAATGTTCTTGGACTATTTCCAGAATTATGGCTGCTCTTTTTCTCCTTTAGAGAAGTAAATTTGGGATTTAGACGAATCGTCTTTCATTCTTCTGCGATCGCCCACTTTAGACCACTCAAGTTCTGCGAGTTAAGACGCGACTTAGCCATCAACTTAATTATTTCAGGTGGAAGATCCCCGCCGCACAAGGCCTTTCCGTAAAACTGACGCTGGGGAACTTTGAGAAATCCGGCTTCCCCCCAAAAATTGGGGCTCAGGGGGCAACTTCATATTCTATGCAGCAACGCCCACTCTTAAACTGAGTTCAATATACGGAACTAGTTCTCATTTGTCGTCCACTGAGAGTCTATACTCCTGCATAGTCTAAGGATTGATGAAGCAATCCACCCCAAGTAGGAGCTAGTCTCCAACTAAAGTTTGAGACTGGATCGCCCCTATAAAAGCAAGATCTTTGTATGAATTTCCAGTTCTCATGCCGTTAAATCAAAACAGCGACGGGGCAGTTGAACAACTACCCCGTCGCTGTCGCTAACGAAAACCGAATAGTTAGCTAGGAACAACAAGTTTTGGAGCCACAGCGCTTACGGGCACCGCATTACTACTCGCTAACACCTCTGGAAAATGATGAGTATTGGGAGCATGCATCACTTGAATCCCCAACATGGCTCGATTTAGAATATCGGCATCTGTCGGAATAACTTTCCCCTGGCTATCTAGAATAGATTGGTTGAAGTTAAAGCCATTCAAGTTAAATGCCATTACGCCAATCCCCAGAGCCGCAAACCAAATACCAATAGTGGGCAACGCAACCAGCAAAAAATGCACAACGCGGCTATTGCGAAATGCCAGCGACGGCACCAGTAACCGTCCTAAATAACCGGAATGACCTGCCATCAGATTATAGGTCGCTTCCTGCTGCCCGAAATGGTATCCAGTATTGGCTGATTCCAGTTCAGAAGTTTCCTGGATGAGGCTCGCTGTTACCAGGGAACCATGGGTAGCGCTCAGCAGTGCGCCACCCAACACGCCAGCCACACCGATCATGTGTAAAGGATGCATCAGGATATTGTGGTTCGCTTGGAAAGCAAACATAAAGTGGAAAGTACCAGCAATACCCAAAGGTAAACCTTCTGAGAAACTGCCCTGCCCAATGGGATAAACCAGAAGTACTGCTGTCACCGCGGCAACAGGCGCAGAAAATGCTACTGCAATCCAAGGACGCATGCCCAAACGGTAGCTTAACTCCCACTGACGTCCCATGTAGGCAAAAATGCCAATCAGAAAGTGCAGCACAATTAACTGGTATGGCCCCCCGTTATAGAGCCACTCATCAACAGATGCCGCATCCCAAATCGGATAAAAGTGCAGGCCGATTGCGGCTGAGGTTGGGATCACAGCCGCTGTAATTAGATTATTACCAGACAGCAGAGAACCTAAAACTGGCTCGCGAATGCCGTCCATATCAACAGGGGGAGCCGCAATCAGCGCAAGGATAAAAACAGTGGTAGCTACTAACAAGGTGGGGATCATTAGCACCCCAAACCAACCAACATACAGACGACGGTTGGTATTGGTGATCCCATTACAAAACCAATCCCAGACTTTGATATCCGGTGATGGTCGATTCTTAATCGCAATGGTCATAAGATAAAACCTCCCGAAAATGAGGAGAATTATTGGGGTTTGTAAGTTCAGGTTTTCCAGGCAAAGTGAAGGTTCATGATGCTTACAAACCCAGCTATTTATCGAGGCTATCGAGGCGAATTGAAGCGATCGCTATCCAATCTACTTAGGCGATCGCCCTCTGGCGATCGCGCCGGACAACAGCCAATCTGAAAGCAAGCAGAGATCAGGTAACAGTGCTCACTGGCTTAAAATCGCCGGGAGACTGGCAAAAAACGACAAAAATTTAAAAAACAAGAAAGCGATTGGAAATAAGCTTCTTGCGTAGAGTATACATCAAAGCTATATAACCAATCAGCTATTTAACTATTTTTTAGGATGCTAAAAAATGTCAGAGTCCACACCCCGATGCTCCACTGACTTTAAGCCTTGGCTGGCTCAGCGGAGCGTCTCGCGGGTGCTTAAACCAATCTGCCCAAGCGCTGCGCCATAGCGAACGATAAATTCTTCAATCAGCAATTGCTTATGGATGCCGATGCTTTTAGGATTTAATTCAACCTCGTGACTATGACTATACACACTCAATCTGTCGCTTTTTCTTGGCGAAATACTGCTGGTGGTCTTCGGTCGCCATCCAATAGCGAGAGGCAGGCTGAATTTGGGTAACAATGGGGCGATCGTATTGCCCCGATTGGTCGAGGGCGGCTTTAGCGCGCCGGGCCTGGTCGCCTTGGGCGGGGGTGTGACAAAAAATCACCGAACGATATTGTTCACCCCGGTCTGCGCCTTGGCGGTTGAGGCTAGTTGGATCGTGAATCTGCCAAAATGTAGTCAGTAGCTCTCCATAACTGAGCAGTGCGGGATCGTAGTCGATCTGGCAAACTTCGGCGTGGCCGGTAATGCGAGACAGCACATCCAGGTAGCAGGGGTTATCAAAATGCCCGCCCATATAGCCGACGGAGGTGGCAATTACCCCAGGTAGTTGGCTAAAGGCAGCTTCCACTGCCCAAAAACAGCCTGCTCCAAATGTTGCTTTTTCCATGTTGCTTTTTCCATAGTGAGGGGGCGTGGGTTTAGCGTGGACTGAGGATGACGGGCTGAGCATCGTAACACAATTGCTAAAGTCAATATAGCAAAAACGACAGAACCCTTGTAAAACAAGGGTTCTGCCACATCATCAGGCGATCGCGCCGAGGGTTGATTGCAATGGATCAATCGGGATTATGCAATGCCAACGAGCTTGGCGCTAAGATCCCACATGCGCTCGCCCTTTTCGTCGTCGCGGGCTTGGGGAGACACCCGTTGCACAAAGGATTTACCGTCTTTCTTTTGACGGTTGCCCCAGCTCCAGTAGGCTCCCGATTGGTTGTATTCGGGGTCTGCTACGACCATCGCCACGCGTTCACCGGCCAATTCCTGCGACACATAGCCGCCGGTAATGTTCTTTTGGAACCAGGGGAAGATCTTTTGGAACAGCGGATAGTGGTTGCGGAACAGCGGCGTATCGGCTACGCAGCCCGGATAGAGCGACGTGAAGGTGATGCCGGTTGAGTCGTGGTAGCGGCGATGGAATTCGCGCACGGTCAGAACGTTGCACACTTTGCTGTCTTTATAGGCTTTGACGGGCTCAAACTTTTTGCCGTCGATCATCGTGACTGGCGATTTGAAACCGGCCTCA
>DATNOW010000584.1:0-2731 GCA_036703515.1 Chroococcidiopsis sp. | reverse complement strand
TTCCTCGGAGTTGGCAGTTTTGGGCAGTCTTGGCCGTGCTGCTGACCAGCGGCGTGGGGGTATTTGCCCTGGCGCTGCTGCTCAAGCTGCCGGCGTTACCCAACTGCCCGTCGATCTTTTGGCCTACGGCCTCGGCATCATTGAGGCTGTATTGCGCTCAGCTGGCCGCCAACAAAGAAACCGTCGATGACTTGCTGCACGCCATCGA
Source organism: Chroococcidiopsis sp. (assembly GCA_036703515.1). Classification (GTDB taxonomy): domain Bacteria; phylum Cyanobacteriota; class Cyanobacteriia; order Elainellales; family Elainellaceae; genus DATNOW01. Next base: position 2,523 of record DATNOW010000584.1, on the reverse strand, counting down.
GTTGGTCGATAGCCTGCCCGACGACCACCCCCTCCGTCCCGAAATCAATGCCAACATTGAGCAGTGGTCGCTGGCGATTTTAGAACTGGCAGACAAGCAGTTCCAGCAGGGCAAGCTGGATGAGGCGATTCAGCTGGCCCGCAAAATTCCCACAGACACCACGGCCCACCAGCAGGTTGCCGAAAAAATTCGCCAGTGGCGATCGATTTGGGCCGATGCCGAAAAGATCTATAACGAAGCCGAAGCAGCCATGCTGGCCCAGGATTTGCGCGGCGCGTTTGCGATCGCCACACGGCTGCTGGATGTGGGCAATACCTATTGGGAAACCACCAAATATCAAGAACTCAACCTGCTGATTACGGCATCGCGCGAAGATGGGGCCAAGCTGGCGCGGGCGCGACGGCTCGTATCGCGGGGCGGACGCTCCAATCTGCTGGAGGCGATCGCCCTAGCCAAGGAAATTTTGCCAGCCAGCCCGGCCTATGCGGTGGCACAACGGCGGATTGGGGAAGTGGCCGAAAACATGCTGCAACTAGCGGAACGGCGGATTGATGCAGGCAACACCGACGATGCGATCGCCCTCGCCCGTGAGATTCCAACCGAGGCTGGGCTGCAAGCCCAGGTGCAAGACCTGATTGCCCTAGCAATGGCCGTCGCCCAAGCCGGCAATGGCACCATGCCGGATCTCGAAGCCGCCATTATTCAAGTGCAGCGGTTTAACAACAGCAGTCGGTTTTATAGCAAAGCACAGCAGTTGATCAGCCGTTGGCAGCTCGAAATTCAGGCCGTCAACCGGCTCGATATGGCGCGGCAAATGGCCCAGTCTGGCGATGTGGCGTCACTGTCAGCGGCGATCGCCGAGGCTCGACAGGTGCCATCAGGCAATCCTCGCTATGGGGACGCTAGGGATGCGATCGCCGAATGGACAGCCACCATCGAAACCATCGAAGATCGCCCCTACCTCAACCAAGCCCAAGACCTAGCGCGACCGGGAGACCCGACCTCGCTGCAAGCCGCTATTAACACCGCCCGCCAAATTCGCGAAGGGCGCGCCCTGTCTGGGGAAGCCCAGCGGCTGATCCAAAGCTGGACAGCCCAGATTCAGCGCAGCCAAGACCAGCCCTACCTCGACGAAGCGCGACGGCTGGCCGCATCGGGCAACATCCCAGCGGCGATCGCCACCGCCCAGCAGATCCAAGCCGGGCGATCGCTGTATGACACCGCCCAAGACGAAATCCGCACCTGGCGGGCCCAGACCGAAGGGCAGACGCGCCTGCGAGAAGCCTATGATACCGCCAGCATCGGCACTGCACCAATGCTGCTCTCAGCCATCCGCATTGCCGACCAAGTGCCCCGCAACAATGCCGCCCGCGCCGAAGCCGACCGGATGATCAATGCCTGGAGCCAGTCGATGCTCGACATTGCCCAGTCTCAGGCCCAGGTAGACCTGCAAGGGGCGATCGCGATCGCCGCCAGCATCCCCCCCCGCACCGAAGCCTACGCCGCCGCCCAGCTTCGCATCCAAGAATGGCAGCAGCAAACACCCACCCCTTCTCCCTGACGGCAATGAAATTCTTGGGCATCGACTTTGGCTGGCGATCGCAACCCAGCGGCTTGTGCTGTCTCGCCTGGCGCGATGGCGGGCTTACCCTAATCGACCTCGACCGACGGCTAGAGCCTGACCACGTCCTCGAATGGGTAGACCAGCACGTATCGCCCGATCAAGGCGGGCTGGTGGCCGTGGATGCCCCCACGTTAATTCCCAACGCAACGGGCATGCGGCTGCCCGATCGCCTCACCCACAAACACTTTGGGCGCTATCATGCCGGGTGTTATCCGGCCAACCTGGGCAGCCCCTTTGCCGAACGTACCCTAGCCCTCGGGCGCAGCCTAGAGGCACGCGGGTTTACCCATGCCCCGACGATCGTGCCGCAGCAGGTGGGACGCTACCAAATCGAGGTGTTTCCCCATCCCGCCTGCATTCACCTATTTCAGCTTGAGCAAATTCTCAAATACAAAAAAGGCACCTTGGGCGAACGTCGCCCGGAGCTAGCCAAACTGCGCGACTACCTGCTGACGGTGCTGCCCGCGCTACAGCCCGCCCTCGTTTGGGGCGATCGCACCCTGCCCGACATTCCCACTAAAGGAGCCGACCTTAAAGCCGTCGAAGATCAGCTCGATAGTCTGCTTTGCGCCTACGTTGCTGCCTACTGGTGGTATTGGGGAAGCGATCGCAACTGGGTCTTGGGGGATCAAACCACAGGCTATATCGTCGTGCCGGCCCCCGTCGCCGCCGACCCGAATCTGGCCAACCCAAGCCCGGCCAAACACCAACCTAGGATTTGAACGCTACGATTTGAGCGTCGTTAGGTAGTCGGCGATCGCCCGGCCAATATCTTTTGCCAGGGGATCGGGCGCAACCGACGCCATATCGGCCCGCTCGGCCACCCCAGAATGCTCGTAGATCGCCCGCGCAATTTTGTAGCCCAACTGCTCTTCGTCGGTGCTATTGGTTTGCTCTAG
>DATNOW010000583.1:0-4024 GCA_036703515.1 Chroococcidiopsis sp. | reverse complement strand
AAAAGCCTATTCAAGCGTATTAAAGATGTGTTGGATGTCCCACGTAAACAAGCTCATTTAAACAAGCTCGTTTAGGCAATGTTTTATTAACAGACTTAATCCAATTAATTAGAAAGAGATAATGACTAAAATTCTTGTGATCGAAGATGACATCATGGTTCAGGCTCTGATCCAAAAGCTGTTGACCTCCGAAGGCTTTGATGTCTTGAGCGCCTCGGATGGACATCAGGGTTTAGAGCTAGCCCAAGCGCAGCCCGACCTGATCATTAGCGATATCATGATGCCCGGCTGGGACGGCTATGAGGTGTTAGAACAGCTCAGCAAGAATCCAGACACCGCAAGAATTCCCTTTATTTTTCTCAGCGCCAAATCTGACCGCACCGATCGGCGGCACGGCATGGAGATGGGAGCCGACGATTACCTCACCAAGCCGTTTACGCGAAGCGAGCTGCTAGGGGCCATTTCGGCTCGACTGTCGAAGCAAAAGTCGATCACGCAGCCCTATCTCGATGAGATGAAGCGGGCGGCTGATAGCCTCAGTCAGTTAGCCTACCGCGATCTGCTGACTGGCTTGCCCAATCGCATTTTGATGCACCATCGCCTCCAAGAAGCCCTGCGGTCGGCAGCACGGAGCAACAAGGTAGTAGCAACCCTATGCATCAACCTTGACCAGTTCAAGGCGATCAACGACGAGATGGGCTACCCAACCGGCGATTTGCTGCTCAAGTCAGTGGCCCTTCGGCTGCAAACCCTGTGTGGTGAAACGACGATCGCGCGCCTCAACGGAGCTGAATTTAGCGTTCTGTTGACCGAGCTAGATGCCATTGATGAGGTGGGCGATCGCGCCATTGCTCTGCTCAACGCCCTCACAGAACCCTACATCATCGACAACATCTCCCTTCAGATCAGGCCCAGCATGGGGATTGCGGTGTTCCCCAACCACGGCAATAACCCAGAGCAGCTTTTACACCAGGCGGATATCGCCATGCGCCATGCGCAGCGGCGGAGCCAAGGAAAATATCAGTTTTATGATGTCGAAATGGACGCGCTGGCCAAAGAGCGGCGATCGCTGGAACGCGATCTGAATGGCGCGTTGGCCAAGGATGAGTTTCACCTTTTGTATCAACCCCAAGTGAACCTAGTCACAGGGCGAATTGTCGGGGCTGAAGCGCTGCTGCGGTGGAACTACCAAGACCATGAGCCGGTTTATCCTAGCCGCTTTATTCCCATTGCGGAAGAGTCAGGACTGATTGTGCCCATGGGCGAATGGGTGCTGCAGGCGGCCTGCCAGCAGGCCCGCCAGTGGCAAGATAAATCGCCGCTGCCCGTCCGCGTCTCGGTGAATCTGTCGGCTCGCCAGTTTCGTCAACATAACCTGCTTGAATTGGTTGAACAAGTGTTGAACGATACCCAGCTACCGGCAGAAATGCTGGTGCTTGAGATGACCGAAACGAGCGTCATGGAAGACGTAGAAGCCACCATCACGGTTTTACAAGCGCTCAAAGCAATGGGTGTTAGCCTATCTATTGATGATTTTGGCACCGGCTATTCTTCGCTCAATTACCTCAAGCGCTTTCCCCTCGACACCCTCAAAATCGACAAAGCGTTTATCGATGATGTCACCAGTAATGCCCATGACTCCGCGATCGCCAAAGCGATTATTGCCATGGCCAACAGCATGCAGCTCAAGGTCATTGCCGAAGGAGTAGAGACCGTTGAACAACTCAATTTTCTGCGGCAGAGTGGCTGTCATGCCATGCAGGGCTATTTATTTAGTCCGCCCGTTGACGCTGACACCTTTGAAACCATGCTGCGAGAGAATAAACGGCTGACGCTGATCTAGGCTCGCGGATTCGATGAAAATCTGTCGCGACAGGCAGAAGATTTGCGCGAAAGATTTACGCGAAAGATTTACGCGAAAGATTTACGCGGAAGATTTACAAAGTTTACAAATCAGCAGTCTTTGTCCCATTCCCCAACCCAACGTGGCACCATTATGGCTAATGGCAAACAGTGTTTGAGTTAGGCATTTCATGGCGGAACCGATTCAACCCATTACTCTTCCTCCGGCGGCAAACCCACAACAAGAAGGGGTCTGGCTACAGCGTGCGCTGCACCACTGGCTCGATCAAGAATTTATTCCCGAAACGGTAAATGAACAGATCGCGCAGCGGGCCGCCCAAGTGTTTGTGCGGCAGCGGATGGAAGGAGAAAACGACGTCGGTTCGTTGGTGATTGCGATCGTGACCGAAATGCAGGCGTTTGACTTTTCGCGCAGTTTTTTTAGCGAGTTTGCTGTGGCCAATGCGGTCAGCGATCTGCTGCTCGACAGCCTAGGCATCGATCGCTGCTGCGGCCAGGGCTAATTCTGGAGTTAGTTCTGGGGCTAAGTCTGGGGCTAATTCAACGTTTGGGCAGACTGGGGCGATCGCCCCCTGATCCACAGAGCCAAGAGGCTGAGACAGGCAATGCCCGCTAGCCCTGCAAGGGGATTTTTATCGATGCCGGTAACCCAGTCGGGCGCTTGCCCCGTATAGGTAATCAAGCTGCCCACATTGACGATGTAATAGCCCCAGACTAAGCCACCATGGAGACCAATCGGCAAGCTGAGGCGGCCCTGCACCGTGCGTTTGGCCCAGACCAGCAGAATGCCCAAAATCACCAAGCTGGGGAATTGGGGAAAGGTGCGGATCACTTCACCAAGGGGCTTGAGAAAATGCAGCGTCGCAAACAGGATGGCCACAACCCAACCCGCCCGAACGGGGGCATAGTCGCGATCGCATTCATCCAGCAGCCAGCCGCGAAACACCAGCTCTTCAGCCAAGGCGGTGCCCAGCCCAGTCAGCGCGCCCTCTACAACAAAACGCCCCAGTTGCAGCGTCAGCGGTTGCCAGGCCACCCAGCCCATAATGCTCTCTAGCAGAAATAGGGCGAATAAGCTGCCCAGCCCAATGCTCAAACCTTGCACTAACTCCACCCAGCCCTGCCGCGACCACCCCAGACCATAGTGCCGAAAAGGATGCGATCGCCCATAAACCCGTCGCCCCCACCAACGCATCAGCACCAAAAACTCGACAAACAGCAGCGACATCGCTAGAATCGTGACCCGGTTGGGGTCTTTGATCTGCCACTGAATCACGGCCGCAAACGGCAGCCAGAGCAGGGTCAACAGCAGCAAAAAGGCCAAAATTCTGACTGGGGCCGGGCGTTGGGCAAGATGATTGAACAGCACAGGGGCAAACCGCCGCGAAGGCATCACTACACGTTATCTGCAAGTTATTTACTCATCGTCTATCGGATGTCTACTAAAGTCTAGGCTCCTTCTTCCCATCCACCCTACGCTTAAGGCTATTGCGCTATGGCTTCGCGCTCAGACGACACGCCCAACGCTCCAGATTTTATCGAGATGGATCCGGTCTTTCGGCAGCAGGTAGAGCGTCTGCACGCACTGACAATCTATGCACGGTGGGCTGTGGCGGGCGGACTGTGGGTGATTGTGTCGCCCTTCTGCCTCTGGGCGCTGCGGGATGAAATCAAACTTTGGCGAGAGTATTTTACCTGGACGGCAGTTCGGTTTGGTTTAGCCTACAATCCGCTGCCGGCTTTTGGGCTGGCGCTGTGTATCGGCATGACGGTGAGTGTGCTGCTGTGGCAGAGTTCGGTCATTGTGTGGGGGCTCAGCGATCGCCAGCGGCATCAGCTTGAAAATCAAGTATTCAAAATTCGGCACCAGGGGAAGAGTCATCCGCTGTGGAGGTGGGTGGTGGGGAGGAAGTCGGGAAGGGCGGAGCGAGGAAAGCGGAGGATGGAGGGAGTGGTTCGGCTGCGCTCACCAACCGGAGTGGGTGAGTGGGTGGGCGAAGGGTGAAGGGTGAAGGGTGAAGGGGGGTTATTCGATGTCCCAGGCGGCTTGGAAGAAGTCTAGCTCGCACTGCATGGCGTAGCGGTAGGTGGCTTGGACGAGGGGGGTGAGGGTGGCGTAGCGATCGGCGAGTTCGGCTAGCTGCTGGGCGAGGGGTTCAAA
>DATNOW010000582.1:0-11862 GCA_036703515.1 Chroococcidiopsis sp. | reverse complement strand
AGCTCAGCCGGGGCGATCGCCCCATGCTCCGTCACAATAGCGGTGATCAGCGCAGCCGGCGTGACATCAAAAGCCGGATTATAAAATTCCACCCCCGCAGGGCAAATGATTGTATCACCGATTTTATAGACCTCTGCCGGGTCGCGTTCTTCGATCGGAATCTGGCTGCCGTCGCTCAGGCTAAAGTCTACCGTTGACAGCGGAGCCGCTACAAAAAATGGAATCTGGTGGGCTTTGGCCACCAGCGCCAAGCTATAGGTGCCGATTTTGTTAGCCGTGTCGCCATTGGCCGCAATCCGATCGGCCCCGACCACCACCGCATCGATCATCCCCTTATGCAGACAGTGGGCCGCCATGCTGTCGGTAATCAGCGTCACCGGAATGCCGTCCTGCACACATTCCCAGGTGGTCAGCCGGGCTCCTTGCATCCGGGGGCGCGTCTCATCGGCATAGAGGCGCGACAGCCGCCCCCCTTGCCAGGCCGATCGCACCACCCCCAGGGCCGTGCCGTAGCCGGCGGTGGCCAGCGCCCCGGCGTTGCAGTGGGTCAACAGCCGCAGTTGGGCGGGCTCGCTGGGCAGCGCCGCCAGCCCGTGCGCGCCAATCGCCTCACAGGTGCGGAGGTCGTCGGTTTGGATGCTCTGGGCTTTGTCTAGGAGAGCCTGCTGGATCTGCTCGGTGGAACCCGGCACCTGCTGGGCTGTTTTCAGCATCTGGTCGATCGCCCAAAACAGGTTGACCGCCGTGGGGCGCGTGGTCCGCAGGGTTTCGGCCACCGTCTGGAGCTGCACCAAAAACTGATCGCGATCGCCTGTAGTGATTTCGCGTGCGCCCAGATACATGCCGTAGGCTGCCGCCACCCCGATCGCGGGTGCGCCACGCACAATCATCGTCTTGATCGCCAGGGCCATATCGTCACAGCGGCTAATTTGAACCACATCATATTCATCGGGCAAGCGGGTTTGGTCGATCAGCCAAACGTGGTCGTCTTGCCAAATTACCGGAAACACTTGACTGGTGAGAGACATAGGGGTGGGGAGGTAGGGAGAGTAGGGAGAGTGAGAGAGTGGGAAGGGTGAAGGGTGAAAAAGAGCGTGGTGCAGGCATCTTGCCTGCATAGGAATACCAGGCATCTTGCCTGCTTATGAATACAAGGGGGAAAGGGGAAAGGGGGATAAAAGATTCAGAGACCTATTTTAAGGGACGGGGGTTGGCTGGGGCGATCGCTAACTTGCTCAGAGCGCATCCTCAGCAGTAAGTTCAAGCAACGGTAAAACATCGGTAAGACATCGGTGGTGAAACATCGGCATTGGCCGTTAGAGTTGGCAGTAGTGAGGGGTAGGGTAGTGGCTGTAACAGAGCATCGGTTAGAGGTTGGGGCGCTGAAGTGGTTTTATCGGGAGGCTACACCGGTTAACCCTACAACTAAGCCGCCTGTGATTTTGCTGCATGGGCTGGTGTCGCAAAGCTATGGTTGGCGTCATGTGCTGCCCGCTTTGGCTGAGCAGCAGTTTCGGGCGATCGCCCCCGACTGGATTGGTAGCGGCATGTCGGCGCAGCCCGATCGGCGCGACTTTGCCTACACCTCCGAGGCCTTTATAGCCGCCCTGGAACAGTTCTTGCAAGCGTTGGGGTGCGATCGCGTTTCGTTGGTGGTACAGGGCTATTTAGGCTCGGTGGGGTTGCAGTATGCCTTGCAGCATCCTGACCAAATTGACCGCATTGCCATCCTCAACGCCCCCATTACCGCAGACGCCAAAGTGCCGTTTAAAATCAAGCAAATGGGCATTCCGCTGGTGGGCGATATGCTCACCCAAGATCCGCTGCTGGTCGATCGCACCCTAGAGGGCGGCGGCGGCTATCGGGTAGAAGATAATGACCTCGACGTTTACCGGCGGCCGTTTCTCAAAAGCTCGGATGCGGGGCGGGCGCTGTTGGCCACCATCCAAAACCTCAAGCTACCCCAAACGGCCGCGGCCATCCAAACGGGTTTTCGCACCTGGCCAGGGCCGGTTTTGGTGATGTGGGGGCTGCGCGACCCCTGGCTGCCCGTCAGCATCGCCGAAACCTTTGTCAACACCACCCCCCAGGCTAAGTTAGATAAGCTAGAGGAAGTTGGCCACTATCCCCAAGAAGATTGGCATGAAAAGGTCACCGAAGCGCTGATCCCGTTTTTGCGCCAGGCTTAATGGGGCTATGAGATAGGCCAGATTGGCTAACTTAAATCTAAGCGCGCTAAAATCTATCGCAAAAGCAAAATAGAGCTCAATTTCAACGAATTGATTTGGTATATATTTCTTTACAAAGCCAACTGTTAGAAGCAGTTATGGGAGGGAGTAATGAAGCGTTTTCGTTCGGTTATCAGTTTATTTTTGGTGGTGATCTCGGTGTTTTTGGTCAGTTGCAGTTCCCCGCAAGTTAAGAAAGGGCCGCTGTATACTGCCGACCAAATCGCCCAGATTCATCAATATGTGGTCAGCGTTGACGAGTTGCGCGATCGCCTGCTAGAGATTCCGCCGCTGGTGCAGCAAGGGCGCTGGATCGACGTGCAAAGCTTTATCCACGGGCCGCTAGGCGAACTGCGGGCGCGGATCAGCCGACTAGCCCGCAGCCTTGAGCCAAAAGTGCGCGATCAGGCGATCGCGGCTGGCAAGGAAGTGTTTGAGCACCTCAATTTGATCGATGAGGCAACGCTAACCAAAGACAACCGCAAGGCTCTGTTGAACTACAACATGGCACTCAAGGATTTTGAAACCTTCCTAGAGTTTGTCCCGGCTGAAGCCAAGAGCTAGGCTGAGCTTGCTTTTGGAATCCATTTCTGAAACACCCAAAAAGGGACGCGATCGCGTCCCTTTTTAATATCTTGATGGCAAGTTGCGCTGATATTGCGCTTACCGGCTCTGCCCCAATTCGGCTGAACGCTCAGAGCCAACCAGCATCCCGTCTTCGAGATAGCTGACCTGATCGGCCAATTCCAGGGTGCGGTGGTCGTGGGTGGTCAGCACCACCGTGCATCCCCGCTCGCGGGTAACCGTGCGCAGCAGCGTCATCACCAAATGCCCGGACTGGGAATCGAGCGCCGCCGTCGGTTCATCCGCCATAATCAGGTCGGGATAGCCCGCGATCGCTCGGGCGATCGCCACCCGCTGCTGCTGCCCGCCCGACAGTTCACGGGGCAGGTTATCGCACTTATCACCCAGCCCCACCTGGGCCAACAAATCCCTCGCTTCACGCCGGGCCCGCTGTTCGCCCATGCCTTTGAGGGTAAGGGGCACGCTGACATTTTCCAGCGCCGACAGCGCCGAAAACAAATTAAATTCTTGATCGACAAACCCAATATGGCGCAGCCGAAAGGCTTCGCGCTGGCAGCGCGGCATCTGCAAAATCGACTGCCCAAACAGGCAAACCTCACCTGCCGTCGGCGTCAACAGTCCCGACAGCACCAGCAGCAGCGTGGTTTTACCCGCCCCCGCCGGCCCCATTAACACGTGGACATCCCCCTGCTGCACCGATAGATCAATGCCCCTGAGCACCTGCAAACGCTCAGACTGCGAGGTAAAAACCATGTCGATGCCATGGGTGGCGATCGCGATCGCATTATTCCAGGATGACGGCACGGGCGATCGCCCTTTAACAGGATGCGCAGGCTGCTCCAGTACCATAAATAAACTGCCTCAAGTGAACCGTCTATCGATAGCTTTAGTTTATGCGGTGGGTCACGATTAGGCTGTATAGGTTTATGTCAGTCAGTTAAGACATGCATACTCCTCCCATTTGGCGGACAGCATGACCATTGGTTATCGTGGTCTAGATTGGTTTCGTCTAGATTGGTTTTCGAGATTGGTTTTATAGGGCGACTGATGATAATAAAACTACTGGAATGGCTGGGGCTAGCTAAACGCATTTTGCTGATCAACTGGCGCTGGATGGCTTGGAATACGTTTCTAGCCGTGATTCCGCTCGGTCTAAGCTATTGGCTATTTCGCGGCGATCGCCCCCGTTCGGCGCTGTGGTGGGTCGTGTTTTTAGCCTTTGTGGCGTTTTTACCCAACGCCCCCTATGTGCTAACCGATATTATTCATCTGGTCTATGACATCCGCAGCGAGCATTCGATTTGGGTGATCACCTTGGTACTGGTGCCGCAATACCTCGTCTTCATGCTGGTCGGGTTTGGGGCCTACACGCTATCGCTGGTGCGCCTCGGCAACTACTTGATTGCCCAAGGGATGCGGCGATGGGTGCTGTTTTCAGAACTGTTTTTACACAGCCTCAGTGCGATCGGCGTCTATCTAGGACGATTTGAGCGGTTTAACAGTTGGGATTTTGTCACCAAGCCCCACACCGTACTCGACAGCACGATCGACAATCTGGTCGCTAAGCGCCCGGTGATGGTGATGACCATTTCGCTGCTCGTGATTACCTGCCTCTACTGGCTGATGAAACAGGTCACCGTCTCGCTGATGCTGCGCCGTCGATATGCGATCGAACTGCAAGACCAGGCCCTAGGCGCACAGGACAGTCAATAGCAGCTCCATGTCCTAACTGGGCCGCCACTTATGGCTATCCCCCGGTCAGAACCCCCGGTCAGAACCCCCGGTCAGAACCTCCGGTCAAAATCACCTGCCAACATCACCGGCCAGAATCACCGGTCAGAACCCGCAGACCCATTAGCGACGCAGCCGCAGCAATAGCCAAAATGAAGCGGCAATGCCAATGAAGTGGGCCGTCACAGCATTGATATTCGACTGCACCACAAATAAATCGAGCGGTTGCACGATGGGCAGGGCCGCACTGCGCAAAATCCAGCCTTGGGGCTGAGAGAGGGCGATCGCCAAAATCGTACCAATGATCGCCTGCGCCCCAAAGATGGTAAACAACATGCCGACCAAGTTAACCAACAGCCCCTTTTGCACCAGCATGATGGTTTGTCCCTTGGTCGGTCGCCCTGAGCCGTGGCTTTGGAGCTGGCGGGCGATGCGGGTATAGCGAAAGGCAAAAAAAATGCTGATGCCAAGCGTGATCAGCCCCAGCAGGGCAAAAAAAATGCCAACGCCATTTTTGAGTAAATTGCCGCCCGTGCTGCCACCCAAACTAATAAAAAATATCAGCACCAAAGCCGCCACAACCCCCAGCAGCAGCTGCACCCAAAAAATCCCCCAGCCCGCCACCCGCAGCGCTGAGGCAACTTGCTGGGGAGATAGATTCGCAGGGGATGGGGGTGAACTGGGTGTGTTGTACATTCAGCGGCAATAGGGGCAGCAGTGTAAGCGCCGGTTTAAGCGGCAGTATTGCAGTCTTGGCGTAGCGAGAACATAGGCGACACTAGGCGATCGCGCATTAGATAAATTAAATAATTGCTGTCCGTCAAGTTCACTGTAGGGGCGCACCGCTGTGCGCCCTTATCCCAAAATTTCAGGTTACTAAATCCGTGACTCTAGGCGATCGCAATTCGAGTCAGCCAGCTTGAGGTAGATTACTCGCGGCGCGACATCCAAATCAGTTGCACAAGCTGCAAAACGGCGTAAAGGGCGGTAGCCACATAGGTCCATGCAGCAGCCTGGAGGACGGCTTTGGCTCCCTTGTTTTCTTCACCCTGCAAAATGCCAAGCTGGTCGATTAGCTTGAGGGCGCGGCTAGAGGCATCAAACTCGACCGGCAGCGTCACCAAATGAAACAAAATCACCCCAGCAAACAAGACAATCCCTAGATTGATAAACAGGCTAGAAAAGCTCCCCAACTGCCCCAAGACAATGCCAGCAACGACCAGCATGGGGCCGAGCTGTGACCCTAAATTGGCCGCTGGCACGAGGGTTGCCCGCACATTCATAAAGCCATAGCCCTGCTTGTCTTGCAGGACGTGGCCGCATTCATGGGCGGCGACAGCGGCAGCCGCCAGTGAACTAGAGCTGTAAATGCCCTGCGATAGGCGCACGGCCTTGGCGCTAGGGTCATAGTGATCGGTGAGTTCACCCTCAATACACTCGATCCGCACATCGGCGATGCCCATTTTCGACAGGATAGCTTGGGCGACCTGTGCGCCCGTCATCCCCAGGCTGGAGGGAATTTGGGCATAGCGTTGATAGGTGCCCTTAACCTGGCTTTGGGCCCAAAACATCAGCGCAATGCCAGGCAGCAAGATCAGATAGGAGGGGTGGAAAAACATCGGCGCATGTCTCCATAGAAATCAGCAGGGCGAATGGCACGCAATGCTGCGATCGCCTCTTTGACAAACTATAGCAGTCCTGATTTGAGGTAGACAGCGCACCTATTCCACCACAATATGGTCGAGCGATCGCGGATCGTCAACTAGCTTTGAGGCTTGCCTAATGTTGAAAGCCACAATTTTGTCGTCTGCGTCGTAATCAACCTTGACGCCCGAGCGGTCTTCACTAAAGTCTTCGACGACGGCATCCCTAAAAATAATACGCAGGGTATCGGTTGCGGCTTCATAGATGACTTTCATGTAGGCTGATCTCGCGCGTGTCAAAACTCGTTGTGCAACATCCTACAGCGATCGCCTCGGGGTTGGGTAAATCAAACGACACAAGATTACCCTCTGGCACCGCGGAGCCCGCAGCAGAGCAACCCAAACCAGACGTCGTCTGCGGCTCATGTTGCTGACCTCGCAGAACAAGTGAATGAGCACGTTAGCAAGCAACTTAATATTCAACTCAATATCCAACTTACATACTCAACTGACCGCTCAACTTAATCAGCAATCACTAAGCATCAGCAATCACTAAGTCCAAGCAACAGCGACAAGAATCATATTTCGCAAAAAACAAAAATAAATAAATTCTTAATTTATTTGAGCATTAAGCTGATAATCAAGAGCGATCGCGTGGGGCCTTAAACCCATTCCAAAACCCATTCCAAAACCCATCCCAAAACCAATAAAAAACAAGGGGATTCACGCTACATTGCTGTGCTGAATTCCCTTGCTTTGACTGCGCCTACCCTTTTGCTACCAGTCGTTAGACCATGCCAGATGTCCAATCAGACAGATTATTGATGGCACTCATGTTTTCAGCAAACCTACTAGCCTGGACGACATGGATACAACTGGCGGCAAAAGGAATTTGCTTTAAGGAACGTCTAATACCCAAATAGCGTGTCAGACCTTGCCCAAAAAGTACATTTATCAAGCGTTTAGTTTAATCTATATCAATCGCATAAATATGTCTAAACCCCAGCGTCAAGTCGCTGAAATTGATCGAATTACTACATTTTTGACTCTGGAGAGATGTTTAGTTTGGACTTGACGCCAATCTATGTATTAATAATTTGCCTTCGACGTCGCTGCTCCATTGCGAATTGAAATAAAGTCTGACTACGCTGACATGGCTTGCTCATTTCCAATTGCATGCTTTGTCGAGGTTCCCAGTGTTTTGATTTTCGGAGAGTAACTAGACGTGTTATTTCGTATTCTGGCTGCTTTAGTTGTTGGGATTGGTTTTTCAATCAGTCTTTTTCCAGAAGCGGCACTAGCCCAAGCGCCCGATCCGTTGGAAGCTGCAGCGGCAGCTCAAACAGCGGGAGACACGGCATTTATGCTGATCTGTTCTGCCCTTGTGCTGCTGATGACGCCAGGGTTGGCGTTTTTCTACGGCGGCTTTGTGCGATCGCTCAATATCCTCAACACCCTGATGATGAGCTTTGTGCTCATGCTAGTAGTGGGTGTGACCTGGATATTGTGGGGCTATAGCCTAGCCTTTGCTCCAGGAACACCGTTTATCGGCGGCCTTGAGTGGCTGTTCCTGAATGGTGTCGGTTTGGAAACCACTGACTACTTGACGGGTACTGAACCAGCCGCCGTGGTGTCCTATGCCGGGACGATTCCCCACCAAGCGTTCATGGTGTACCAGGGCATGTTTGCCATCATTACCCCAGCGCTGATTTCTGGGGCGATCGCCGAGCGCATGAAGTTCAAAGCCTACTTTTGGTTTGTGCTGCTGTGGTCAACCCTGATCTACTGCCCCTTGGCGCACATGGTGTGGGCGAAAGGGGGCTTGATGGGTCTTTACGGTGGTTTTGGCGCACTCGACTTTGCGGGTGGCACCGTCGTTCACATCAGTTCTGGCGTATCGGCACTGGTCGCCGCGCTGATGCTCAAGAATCGCAAAGCCTATCCTAACCAACTCAGCATTCCTCACAACGTGCCCCACATCCTGTTGGGTGCAGGCTTACTGTGGTTTGGCTGGTTTGGTTTTAACGCAGGCAGCGCCCTCGCCTCCGGTGGTCTCGCCACCGTTGCTTTTGTCGCTACCAATGCAGGCGCGGCAGCAGCGGGTCTCGTCTGGATTTTGATGGAATGGGTGCTGATGGGCAAACCCACGGCTGTGGGTCTGGCCACAGGTTTGGTTGCTGGTTTGGTGGGCATCACCCCTGCGGCTGGGTTTGTCACCCCGGTAGCCGCGCTGCTGATTGGGGGCATTACCGCCTTTGTTTGCTTTTATGCCATCCGCTTCAAAAACAAGCTGGGCATTGATGACGCGTTGGATACCTTCCCTGTGCATGGCGTCGGAGGTACTGTGGGCGCGATTTTAACAGGGGTCTTCGCCACGACGGAGGTGAACTCAGCTGGGGCGAATGGTCTGCTGTATGGTGCACCTGAGCAGATTCTCAAGCAGCTCGCTGCGATCGCGATCGCCTATGTGATTGCTGGGGCCGGCACCTTTGTGCTGCTCAAGATTCTGGATGTGATCATGGGTCTGCGGGTCTCACCGGATGTCGAAATGCAGGGTCTCGATCCGTCTGAACATAGCGAAATTGGCTATGGCGACCAGGGCATTCCTGAGCTATCGAGCGTTAGCAAGGTTTCATCTCACTAGAGCTTTGACCTGCCATCGCGTCCTCAAACGAGGTGCTGAATGTGTAGCCATACTGCACATTCAGCGGGCTTATCACTATACTCATCACTGGACAGTTGGGGACTATGCGGCGCAGAAATCCTCGATATGTCCTTTTTTCATGGCCTGTGAATACGCGCCAATCTATGTACTAATCTATACCAGATTGTGCTTGTGAACTACGTGCTGGATTGTGGAGGATCGTCCTATGGCCGACTCATACCTTGCGGTTCGCCCTATGGTCGATGCGCTTAAATCGCAGCCCCAAAGCCGCTGGCTGGTGATTGTCATGTTTGCCATCATTATTGGTTTAGAGTTGGTCACCAGCGCCGAGTATGTGTTTAGCTACTTCTATATCGGGCCGCTGCTGCTGTCGAATGCGTGCTGTAGCCGGCTGACAACGACGCGCCTGACCCTGCTGGCCTGTGCGCTAATCGT
Source organism: Chroococcidiopsis sp. (assembly GCA_036703515.1). Lineage (GTDB taxonomy): Bacteria > Cyanobacteriota > Cyanobacteriia > Elainellales > Elainellaceae > DATNOW01. Next base: position 2,575 of record DATNOW010000582.1, on the reverse strand, counting down.
GATGAATTTATGGATTCCCGGTAGCCACATCATTACGCTGCCGACCATTATCAATCGGCTAATTGCCGTGTCTGCCCTTGTGGTGACTGACATTCTCAGCGGGCGCAATCGCTACTACGCGGAGGCGATCGCCCAGCAGTCCCTCAAGCTTCAGTTTCAAGAAAAACTCGCCAGCCTGCGAGAAGATTTTGTCTCCACCCTAACCCACGATTTGCGGACGCCGATTTTGGGGGCGATCGAAACGCTCAAGGCATTTCAGCAAGAGCGCTTTGGCCCGATCAACAGCGCCCAGCAGCAGGTGCTCGCCATGATGACGCGCAGCAGCCAGTCGAGCTTGCAGTTGGTCGAAACCGTTTTAGACATCTACCACAACGATGCCGAGGGCATTCGCCTAGAGCGATCGCCCATAGACCTCGCAGCGCTGATCGCCCAGGTAGTAGAGACCCTCAACGATTTAGCACTGAGCTATCAAGTATCGATGGTGATCCAGGCGCTGCCAGCGGAAATCAAACCCGCTACTATTCAGGGCGATGCCCTGCAGCTACAGCGGGTGCTGACCAATCTAATCATTAACGCCATTCACCACTCCCCCAGCCAAGGTACCGTCACCATTCGGCACGCCATCGAAACGCGCCACCCTGCCGCCTCTGAACGCCCCCTATGCCGCGCTGTAATTACCGTTGCCGATGAAGGCCCAGGCATTTTGACCGAAGAACTGCCGCAGCTATTTGACCGTTTTTATCAAGGTCGCAGCGATCGCCAAGCCAAAGGGGCAGGATTAGGGCTATATTTGTCTCGTCAGATTGTGGAAGCCCATCACGGCACAATCTGGGCAGAAAATCAAACGCCTCGTGGCGCTCTATTTGGGTTTTGCATTCCGTCCTGATCGCTGTTGCGACCAAAAACTGCCATGTCTTCCCCACCCTCGCGGATTTTGTTAGTTGAAGATGATGAGCTGTTTCGCCTCGGCTTGCGGATCAAGCTGCAGCAAGAAGGCGGCATTGACATCGTGGCAGAGGCCGGGGACGGGGAGACTGCCATTCGGCTGGTGTCGCAACAGGAATTTGATGCGGTGCTGCTCGATATCGGCTTACCCCGCATTGGCGGCCTCGAAGCCTGTCGCCAAATCCAAAAAAAATGCCCCAAGCTGCCCATTTTGGTGCTGACCTCCCGCTCGGACAAGGCACTGATCACCCAACTGCTCGAAGTCGGGGTGCAGGGTTACTGCCTCAAGGGCATCGCAGCCTCAGCGCTCGTCTTAGCCCTGCGCTCTGTGATTGCCGGAGCCTCCTGGTGGGATCAACACGCGACCACCGAAATTCACGCCCTGGCTCACGGCAAGCCAACAGGTGAGCCAGTTTCGCCCCTCACCCCCCGCGAACGCGATATTTTGAAGCTGATTACAGCGGGTAAAACCACCCAAGAGATTGCCGAAACGTTTTACATTACGCCAGGCACGGTGCGGGTGCATATCCACGCCATTCTGCAAAAGCTCGACGTCCGCGATCGCACCCAAGCGGCGCTGTTGGCCCTGCAAACGGGGCTGATCACCAACGACTTCCCCTAGCTCTAGCGTGGATGCGGTCTGGTCACGCCGTTAGGGATGGGAGCCTGCCGCAAATCGATCGAGCGCCTGCTGCGAATAGTTCAGCGCCTGGGCATCGTCGCCCAAAAACAGATACACCACCGCGATATCATTGAGCGCTTCACCCTCACCTGTGCGATCGCCAACGGTCTGACGGATCTGGAGCACCTGCTGGTAGGCCGCCAACGCCTGCGGATAGTCGCCCAGGGTGCGATAAATCTGACCGATGTAGCCCAACGCCTCGGCTGCCCCCAAAGCGCTGGCCCTAGGGGAAACCCTGCGAAACTCAGGGCTCTGATAGCGAGCCACCGCCTGCTGAAACAAATCGAGGGCGGCTGGCAGTTGGCTCACCTGAAGCCGCTCAATCCCTTGCATCAGCAGCAAATCTGCCGTGTCAGGCTCTTGTTTGGTAAAAGAAGAAGGTACGATCGCCCGCTCAACCGCCCGCTCAACTGGGGCTACCCCGCTGGCCGCCACCGCATCAACTTTTGAGAACAGGGGCATTTGCGCACGGGCGCTAGAGCCCCCAAAGCCAAGCCAGTTGCCATCTATTCTGACCAAGAGTGCGCTGCTGAACGACGCGATCGCCAACGCAGCATGGAGCAAAATTAAAGAGCGCATAGGCCAATGCACCGGAGGTAGATTCCATCCCACCCTACCTCTCAGCAGCGGCTGCCTATGCAGCAAGGGGGGAAATAGCACGAACGCGAGGCGAGGCCTCGCGTCCATCGCAGCAGGGGAAATATCCAGCAGGGGAAATATCCAACAGCAGAGCGCTAGCGCACCACTTCCAGCAAGCGCGAAAAGTAAAACCGGGTTTTGGTCATCGCTTGACGCTTTACTTTCCAACCTTGCGCCTCTAAAACGCTCAGCACATCTGACTCGCGATGCAGATAGGCACGGGTGGCTTTACTAGGGCCGGGGAAAAAGTCGCCAATTTTCTTGAGCACCGTATAGGCCAAAGTTTTGGGCGCAAAGCTCAAAATCAGG
>DATNOW010000581.1:0-3981 GCA_036703515.1 Chroococcidiopsis sp. | reverse complement strand
GACCGAGCCTGCCCGATAGCCATCGCGCTCGGCCAGATGGGCCTGGGCCGCATCTTCAAAAATCATCAGGTCGTAGGTTCGGGCCAGGTCGAGCAGCTGCTTGGGCGGCACCATCTGCCCGTAGAGGTGAACGGGGACGATGGCACGGGTGCGGGTGGTAATGGCGCGCTCGGCGGCGCGCAGGTCGATCAGCGCCGTCCAGGGATCGCAATCGACAAAGACCGGGGTTGCGCCCGCTCTCAACACCGCAATCAGCGTGGCCACAAAGGTATTGGCCGGCAGGATGACTTCATCGCCCTCGCCTACACCGCAGGCCTGCAGCCCCAGGGCGATCGCATCGGTGCCCGACGCCACCCCCACGCCATGCTCGGTTCCGCAGGCGGCGGCAAAGGCCATTTCAAATTCGCGCAAGGCTTGCCCCAATACGTAGTCTCCCTGCTGCATGACCGATAGCACTGCCTGCTCAAGGTCAGACTGAATCGGCTGATGTTGAAGCCGCAGATCCACAAAAGGAATCATTTCATTGCCGTTATTCATAGCAGCGGAGTTAAGGAGTAGTGAGGACATTGGCCAGGGCTAGAAACGATCGCAGGATGCACAAAACAGGGGTGAGTGCGTGTCAAGCCGTGACAAAATCGACAGGTTGGAGCACAGGTCATATCATCACAGGTCATATCAATAGTTATGGTTGATTTGCCGGAGATTGAACACCCCGTAAGAGTAAAGAGTCTGTAAAGGGCTAGGGGTGAAAAGGGTTGTGGGGCTGCTAAATCGGGACTTGGGGATGGAGGGATGGGCGATCGCCCGCCGCCTCAGATCCCGACTGGATGGGGCCCCTAAAGCACCGTCTAGAACGCTGGGCGATCGCGTCCAAAATCAGTCAGCCGTAGTCAGCAGGATTCTGTTTCTTAGGTTTCCCTAAAACTGAAATACTTCCCATAGCGGCCATCTTCAGGGTGTCCTTGGACGCAATTTCCGCCCCATCAAATCTTTAAAGTCAGTCGTTGATTGAATCAGCTAGTGACCGCCAATATCCGCTTGCAGCTTCCGATAGCTCCTAGGACTCCGGGCAACCCGCCTATACTTGCCATAACTCGTTACATAGGTTTGTTTGGAATTGATAGACATTCACCTAAAATAGGGAGCGAATGCGCAAGGTAAAGAAATATTATGCGAGTCGTGGCTCTTGTCCCTGGTGGGATTGGTGACCAAATTCTTTTTTTCCCAACCCTCGATGATCTTCGGCAAACCTATAAAAACGCAGAGATTGACGTTGTTGTAGAACCCAGAGCCAAGACTGCTTATCGAGTCAGTAAGTCAGTTAACGATGTCATTACATTTGACTTTAAAGACCGTAATAGCCCAGCAGACTGGGCCAATCTATTGGGGGTGTTACGCGATCGCTCCTACGACGTTGTCCTATCGTTGGGGCAACGCTGGGGGGTTGGGCTATTGCTGTGGCTGACGGGCATTCCTGTCCGCATCAGCTATGGCGGCAGCGCTGGAGCCTTGTTTTTGACCAATCCGGTCACCCTCAAGCCCGAGCAATATGCGGCGTCTATGTATCACGATTTGCTGGGGGGGCTAGACATTCACAACCCGTGTCCAGAGTTGGCCATTAGCGTCCCTAAACGCGATATCGAATGGGCCGAGTCTGAGAAAAAGCGGCTAGGGCTGACCAGCGGCGGCTATGTGTTGATTCACGGGGGCTCTAGCCAACTGGCCAAGACCAAAGGCATCGATAAGATCTATCCGGTGGAAAACTGGCAACAGATTATTCAAGACTTTCAAACGCGCCAACCGACGTTGCCCATTGTGGTGGTCAAAGGCCCAGAAGACGCTCAGTTTGTGGGTGCGTTAGCCAGCGCTTGCCCGTCGATTAAGGTGACGACTCCGGGGGACATCGGCAAGCTGTCGGCCATGATTGCTGGGGCTAACCTGATGCTCTGCACTGACAGTGCGCCGATGCATCTCGCCGTTGCGCTCAAAGTGTATACCCTAGCCCTGTTTGGCCCGACCGATCCGGCCAAGCTGCTGCCTGCCAGCGACAAATTTTTGGGGATCAAATCACCCACCGGCAAAATGTCCGACATTGCGCCGAAAACCATTTTGTCGAAGGTTTGGGGAGAAGGCTAAGGGGATGATTCACCGGCAAAGAGTACTAAACACAGCACAGGGGAAGCCGATGGGCAGGGCGGGGGCAGCATGAGCGAGGGCAACGGTAAACCTGCGGTTTTCCTCGATCGCGATGGGGTGCTCAACGTTGAAGCAGGGTATATCCACCACCTGGAGGATTTGAACCTGATCGCGGGGGTGGCCCAGGCTGTGCGCCGGTTGAATGATCTGGGTTTGTTTTGCTGTCTGGCCTCCAATCAAGCTGGCCCCGCCCGCGGCTACTATCCCCAAAGCCATGTTGACGCCCTGCATGAGCGGTTGCGATCGCTCCTGTGGGCGGAGGCAGAAGCCACTTTAGATGCACTCTATTACTGTGCTCACCTGAGTGCGCCAGAGGGGGCCGTTGCCCCTGAGTTTACCCAGTGGACAACGTGGCGCAAACCCAATACCGGAATGCTGGTTGCCGCAGCGTGGGAGCATGACCTCGACCTCAGCCGCAGCTTTATGGTTGGCGACAAGGCAACGGATGTGGATTTAGCCCACAATGCGGGCTGTGTCGGCATCTTGGTGCAAACAGGCTATGGCGATCGCGTTTTGAGTGGCGACTATCAGCACCATACTAAACCCGACTACATCGCCGCCGACCTAGCGGCCGCTGTCGCCTGGATCGAACAGCGCCTATCCTGAACTGCAGCGCTGCGGCTAGGACGAAAACAAATCAAAAAAGGCGTCGTCTAGCTCATAGCCCAAAATTTGGGTCATAAATTTGAGCTTGGTGCGCCCGCTGATGCCGTGTTGCTGCATCCAGTCCATTAAGGTAAACACTTTGCGCATCATGAAGATTTCTAGGGCTTCTGGATTGTAGATGATGCCATCGGTGGGGCTAAATTGGTGGGGCACCAGCATGGACGTATAGCGTGTCCATTCTGCCTCCCAATTGAGCGCAATCGGAATCCACGGATAGCGTGCATCTAGGCGGACAAACCACAGCCGCACCTCGGGGATCTCAGAAAGCTCGCGGGGATCATCCGGTTCGCGGGGATAGTCGATGTCAAACACAAGCTGATGTTCGTGCAGGGCGATCGCCCCGTCTTTCAGCCAACCTTCAATAACTCCCTCAATCGGTGACAGGTCAAGCTGATTGATAGCCTCTGCCGTTAACCGAACCGTAATTGTCATGCCGCTATTCCAACCCGTTTTCCTAACCTGTTTTCTAACCCGTTTTTCTAACCCACGTTTCCTGAACTCGCTCGGTCTGATCTAGTCCGAAAACGAGGCTAGGGGCTTTTTACACCTATGTGTAACCGCTCTTGAGCGTCCTGATTGAGCGCTCCTTACTTAGCGTAAGCTAGGCGGGCCCATCTGTATGTGCTGTCTACTCGATTGCCGCCATAGAGATTCACCTAGAGATTCACCTAGGGATTCATTCTGGGATTCATTCTGGAATTCACCGTTAGGTTGCTACTGGGTTCCTACTGGGATGCATACCTAGGTTCACGCTGAGACTTAGGCTGGGATTTAGGTTTGTCCTAATCGGCTCAAAATCAATCCTGCTCCTATTCATAGACATTCTTACAAATTGTAAGTTAAAGTTGTAGTGAGTATGGATTAGCCGACAGTGTGAACCTCAAACTCAGTGGCTAGCTGCTTTCAAAGCCAGGTTAGCTCTCCCTCCGTGATGGAAACCTTCGATGATGGGGAGACGGGGCTGAGCACAAAACGCGCTAGTGGGGTAGTTTGCTTGATGGTTGGAGAGCGCAAAACGATGCATAGTGAATTAGCCAGAAAACCTATCCGATCCCTAGACGAAGCGATCGCCCAATGCCAGATGCTGGGCATGCGTCTCAGCAAGCAGCGGATCTTTAT
>DATNOW010000580.1:0-3501 GCA_036703515.1 Chroococcidiopsis sp. | reverse complement strand
GGCCTCAACCCGGTCTTGCAGGGCGATCGCCTTACCGGTTGCGCCATCGCGACCCGATAAGATAATCGGCTCGATCGCGCCATCTAGCTCAGGCAGGGCAATTTGCAGGGCCACCTGAATCGGGTGCAGTCCTAGATCGCTGTCTTGCCACTCTTCGGTAGTTTGGAAGACCAACGGCAGCGTCACCATATAGGGACGATTGAGCCGCTTGAGGGCGTCGATCGCCTTGGGGTGATCTTGCCGAGCCGGCCCACCCACTAGCGCAAAACCCGTCAGAGAAATGACGACGTCGATAATAGACTTGCTGGTGAGCGGATCGAAGAAGTAGGCATCGACAGGCTTGGAGAAATCTAAGCCACCTGCAAACACGGGGATCACCCGTGCGCCCATGCTTTCTAGCTCTTGCACCATGGCCACATAGTGGGCGTCATCGCCGGTCACCAAGTGGGTGCGCTGCAACACCAGACCCACCGTAGGAGCCAGGGGATCGCGCAGATCGTCGTCGATATCTCGGCGAGAACTGTACCAGTTGAGATATTCTTTGATGTCTTCAAACATCTGCGTCGCCAGCGGATGCCAGATGCCCATATCGGGATAGGTGACGGGATCCCGGTATTCCAACGGCAGGGCATTGTGCGCGCCAGAGTCTTTGCAGACATAGCGGTCAGACAGCATCAACAGGAAGTTTTCCAGGTTTTCCGATGAGCCGCCCAGCCAATATTGGAAGCTGAGCATGAAGTTGCGCGCATCTTGAGCCTTGTCCATCGGCAGATACTTCAACACCTTGGGCAGGGTGTTGAGCAACTTCAGCATGGCGTCTTGGAAGCCGCTGCCCGATTGCTCTTTGCGCTTTTTCATGAACTGGGCGATCGCACTCTTCGACTGGCCCAGCTGCGCCATCGAGAACGTCCCCATTTTGTTGAGACGCATCACCTGGGGCATGGACGGGAAGACGACGGCAACATCGAGGCGATCGCGCACAGGCTCTACAGCCGCCACGACCTTTTCGGCTAGCTCTTCGATGAAAATCAGAGAAGCGATGAAAATATTGGTAGTTTCGAGGTCTTTCTTAAACGCTTCGTAGTTTTCGGCACTGCGAAGCTCTTCGAGCAAGTAACCGCTGATCTCGATCGCAAGGTTGGGATTGCTTTTGTTAATCGATCGAACTGCCGCAGATAGGGCGCTTTGGTATTGCGGCTCTAGCACGACATAGACCACCTTGATCAGTGCACGTCCCTGGAGGTCATCGGGTGCGATGTGCCTGACGGCGGGCTTGACGTGAGTGAACATGCAGATAGGCTCCTCTCAAAAAGATTTGACTAATGTGCTTGCAAAATCAAAAGAACAAGCGGTAAAGGCACGAGGATCAATCGGTGTTCTCTGCCCCTACTCAATTGGGTCTGTCAAAAAAGCGTTACATTTTGTTTTACCAAAAAACCTTGCCAAAAGGTGATTTCAGCCAGTATCCGACACAATTTTATAAGAACAAAGTCACAATCTTTTACATTTGTTAACAATTTCGAGAGTGCCTGCTCAGAGAATGTGAATTAAATTTTATTGATTATATTTGAATAGCTTATGTATGATTGGCGATCGCCTAAATCCTGGGGATTTCTGCTAGGGGTAAATTATCGAAGCTGTTGATTTTGTGGGGCGATCGCTTGATCCTTGTTCACAGATCTGATATGTGCAAGCTGGCTAGGGGCGTGGGCGCGATCGCCAAAGGCGCTGCACCACGCCGACAATTTCAGTCTTTTGGGTTGTGCTAAATGCTCTTAGAAACTGTTCTGAAACATTGAAAAAGAAAACATTTTGAAATCGCTCCATGTTCGCTGGTAATTTAAGCTCGGTTTCGCTATTGGAAAGCAGGAAAAAAGTTGTCTCGGGCTTGAGATCATGGCTCAGCGCCAGAATATTTCCTGGATTTGACAGGAACGCGTCACTAATTAAAAGTGGCTGCTCTGATTGGTTAATAGCCGCTGCCATTTGATGCTGAAAAATACTAATGCCTTTGTTCCACCAGGTGTCGGCTTGGCTAATAGCAACGCACGACAATATCCCAAAGGAAATGAGCGCCGCTAAGCTAGTATTCCACAGCAGTCGGTGGCGACGGTCTGAGCCTTCTGTGACGGTGGCGAGCCACCAAGCCATGGGTAGCTGTAAGCCAATCTCCGTGGGGCTGAGATAGCGGGTCGCCGTGACGCGACTGCCGCCTAAAACAAGGTCAGCGATCGCCATCGGCAGAGCCACAATCGCAATTAACATCACGCCATACAGCCAGACTTTGCGATCGGTTTGGCGGCAGAGTGAATAGAGGGCAAACCCTTCTAAAGCAACGACTAAAGCAATGGGTAAATAGGCGGCCGGATCATCAATAAATGGATTGAAATCAACAAAGCTGCGGCTTAGATTGAACAGCCACAATCGCAGCCAAATTGAGAATGGAATCGGTGTAGTTGCCCATTCGGTGCCACCCAGTAACGTGCTAAATCGTGAGGCTAAAGCATAGAGCCAGGGTGAAAATGCCAAAATCGATAAACCGCTGGTTATGCCATAGGCGATCGCTTGAGGTTCGAGATGCCATTTTCCCAGCCCTTTCCCTGACTGTTGCCCCGGATCGCTGCGATGCAGACGCGTCAGCGCCACATAGAGTCCTTGCCCGACCGCTACCGGGATCATCATCAGCGAGGTGTAGAGTCCCAGAGTTAGGCTCAGCCCATACCATAGCCATTCACGACGCGTTTGCAGCCGCAGCGCCCGCAGCAGGGTGAGGCTACTGAGCAACGTTGTCACCGTCAGCCAGACATACTCTCTGGCTTCTTGGGCAAACAGCACGTGGAAGGGTGAAACGCTGATTAGCGCCAGCCCAATCCAGGCAGCGCGCGACGACTGAAACAGCTCGCGGTTGAGCCAAAAAACGAGGGGAAAGATCAACAAACTGGCGATCGCCGACAAACTGCGCGTGATCGCGATCGATTCCCCCCAGATCTGCAACCACAACCGCAGCGCAATCAGATAGAACGGCGGATGATAAGGTTCTGTGAACGCGAGCGATCGCACCATTTGGACAATATTTCGGTCGGGATCAAGGTGCTGATAGACTTGGAGCTGCTCAAGGCTAACCTCGCGCCCGACGAATAGAGTATCGACCACCTCATCAACGGTGTACCCGGCCACAGCCAAGGAGGTGAAAGCTTCGTCGTGCCAGTAGACCTTAGCGTCTAGGTTGACCCAACGAAAGACAATGCCCAATATCAGCAGAGCTATACAGAGCGATCGCCAGCCCAATTTTGTCACCATCTCGATTTGCCTCGCCCCTAGTGTTGGTTTCAATCTTGGTTGCTGTTGCTGACGGTCGCGGACTATCACTAACGGTCGCTGACTATCGCTGATTATCACTGACAGTCACGAACTAAGAACGCTGCTGACGGGCTTGCTTCAGTCGTTCCACGACCGCTTGATGTTTACCATCGGCCGCCCAAATCAGCGCAGTCCAACTGT
>DATNOW010000579.1:0-2489 GCA_036703515.1 Chroococcidiopsis sp. | reverse complement strand
ACGGTGAATGTATCAGCCGGGGGCGATGTTACCTTAGTGGCTAATCTGTCGGGGATTGTGGATGTGGGGGATATCGCCTATGATCCCGCTTCCAATCGCTTCTTTGCCTCTGGCTCATCCGCAGCGGCTAACAGCAGCATCTTATATGCCATCGGTTTAAACGGCAGCGTTCAGCAGATTGGCAACATTGGCTTTGGGGGAGTCGGTGCCCTGTTCTTTGACAATGGCATTTTGTATGGTTATGACAGTGTGTTTGCGGCATCGCAAAAACAGTTGATTATTAACACCACCACCGGGGCCGGGCAGGTCGATAAATCGGTCTCTACCGACAACAAACCCGGCGGCACGATTAGCGGCGGGGCGTGATATCGGCAGCCGGGCAAGGGATATTGCTTAGGGATATTGCTTTCAGGTCTGGCACCAGTCTTAAGCTAGGTCAAATAGCAAAAGTTCAGCATCGCTGTAGGCCTGCACATCGAGCAATGGCTCGTCGCTAATAGCGGCTCCATCTCCTGCTTCTAGCGATCGCCCGTTGAGGCTGATCTTGCCGCTAGCGATCTGCATCCAGGCGTGGCGACCGGGCCGCAGCTCAAATGGCAGGCGATCGCCTGTAGCTAGCAGCGTGGCGTAGATATCCACATCTTGGTTGATGTGCACAGCCCCAGCTTGGGGAGTGCGGCTGGCAATCTGCCGCCACTGCCCCTGACGATCTGCGGGCGGAAATACCTTCTCGTCGTAGCTAGGGGTGAGTCCGCGCTGGTCGGGCACAATCCAAATTTGCAGCAGATGTAATAGCTCCGTAGGCGAAGCGTTAAATTCGCTGTGGGTGATGCCCGTGCCTGCGGTAATGCGCTGCACTTCCCCCGCGCCAATCGTGGCCGTGTTGCCCATGCTGTCGCGATGGCTGACTGCCCCCGACAGCACGTAGGTAATAATTTCCATATCGCGGTGGGGATGGGTCGGAAAGCCGCCACCCCCCGCAATCCGGTCGTCATTAATCACCCGCAGGGCGCGGAAGCCCATGTGCTCTGGGTCGTAATAGTTGCCAAAGGAAAAGCTGTGGTAGCTATCCAGCCAGCCAAAGTTGGCGTGGCCGCGATCGCCTGCGGGGCGTAGCGTAATCATAGAAAAAATCTCCTAGAGCTTGGCGTGGGCACCATCGCAGAAGGGTGCATTGGCGGTGTGCTTGCAGTTGCAAAGCGCCACCTTTTGGGTTTCGGTGATCTCAAAGGCCTTGGGGGCAAAGCCGGTGCCTTTGTGAGAACCATCGCAAAAGGGCTGCCCACCAGAGCGGCCGCAGCTACACCAATAGTAGGTGCCGGGTTCGAGTTCCATCACGATGGGCTTTTTATCGACGATGACGGGTTCAGTCATGGTGGGTGTGTCCTCTCAATGGGCGGGTTGGTTGGATCGGTATCAAACGGTGCGGTGTCAAAGATTGGAACGCCGCTAGGTTTTAATTGGGCGGTTCCAATTTAGCGGTTCCAATTTGACATAAATAGAGTTTAAAGTAGGTAAAGAAAAACCGTAAAGTATGCACTTTTTAGTAAGGTACTATCCAAAAAGATACTATGGACGCGATAGACGCTTTATCCAAAGCTGAGATTAGTGTTGAGATTGGTGCTGAGGTGAATGCTGAGGTGTTGTTGCAGTCTGCACCCGATGCCTTGCCCAATGCTGTGCCCACTACTACATTGCCCCCGACTGTGACCACACCAGGTATCTATGGCGATCGCCTCACCTGCGCTGTAGAAACCACCCTCGATATCATCGGCGGGCGCTGGAAGGTGCTGATTTTGCACGAGCTGTTTCAAGGGGTGCGCCGCTTTAATGAACTGCACCGAGCCCTGCATGGCATCACCCAAAAAATGCTGACCCAGCAGCTCCGCGAACTGCAAGAACACGGCATCATTCACCGGGAGGTCTATCTGCAAGTGCCGCCCAAGGTGGAATATTCGCTGACGGATCTGGGGCGATCGCTCGAACCGATTCTCGATGCGATGCACCACTGGGGGGTAAGGTATCAGGAATCTCTCCGCGCTCAGGGTGAAAGCGATAGATAGCCTCACGTAGACATCGGGTTTATACCTTTGGGAATTTGGGCGATCGCCCAAATCCTGTCAAGATAAGAGAATTACAGATAGTGGCGTTTGGGCTGGCTCCTGCTGATGTGGAACACGATTGGGCGAATGATTGGGCAAACGGTGCGGCGAACGCTGATTTTGGTCTGCTTGGTGATGGGGCTGGGAATGGGTCTGGGGCTTGGGCTGGGGGCGCGTCCCGCCTACGCCGACTGGACGATGCCGATGTCTTTTAGCAACGCCGACCTCAAAGGGCACGACTTTTCAGGGCAAGAGCTCCAGGGTTCTGAGTTTTCTAACGCCAACCTCGAACAGACCAACTTTACCGATGCAGACGTGCGCGGTGCGGTGTTTAGCGCGTCGGTGATGACGCTGGCCCAGCTAGTGCGGGCAGATCTGACCGATGCC
>DATNOW010000578.1:0-3481 GCA_036703515.1 Chroococcidiopsis sp. | reverse complement strand
ACCACCCCCGAACAACTCATTCTCGCCACTCTCACTCAGAAATTTCTTCCCCCATCTGCACCTACACCCGACCTCAGCAGCGATCCCCTTTTTCAACTCATCGGCTGCATCGATTCAGACATTCCTGATATTGCTGAAAATCACGACTACTACATTGGCCAAGCTCTCTACGAAGAAATGCACCGCGATGTCGGATAAAGTAATCAAGAACAGTCACAGCCACCCAAGTTTTAGTGCCGATCGCAGACAGCCCAATCGAGATCCTCAAGCTACTCTATGAGATTTGCGATCGCCACACATCCTGCTCATAGATCTGCACCTAAGTGACTAAAAGCATTTCAATAAAGCGGTTCCAGCTGAGGGGTTGATTGCCAATCCGCGCTTGCAGAAATGTAATTTCATCTTTAGAAAAGGGGCGTTCTCCAACGCTGGCGATCGCCACATTCATCTCCTCGATGCTGATAGCATCATCTCCATTGGCATCAATCGGAATAAAGTAAGTCAAAAAGTCGTGATAGTTAGTCATCACCCGACGCTGCCGCAAAATCAACTCGCCAAATTCGGCAAACTCTATTTCGCCATTGTGGTCGATGTCCAACGATGCAAACAGGATGTCTAGCTCCTCGTCTGAAATAGAGCGTTTTACTTGGCGTAAGTGTTCGGCTAGCTCTACCGCAGAAATTGTATTGCTGAAGTCGGTATCAATGGCATTGAACATATACTCCAGGTCTTTTTTGATCGCATCGGGGGCCGCTGCAAACAGATAGTTATTGGGTGTCCCGGTCATGGCAGAGGCTAACTGCTGACGAAACTGGGTCATGATCCGTTTGGAGACCACAAACCGCTGACGGTGTTCTTCGGGGCTAGCGATCGCATGGAGTGCAACCGGCACAAGCGACGGCAGCGATCGCTGTAAGACCAAAAACACGCCAATTGTCACTAAGCAAAAGGAGAGGGTTAAGGCTGGAAGCTGGAGCCGGGCAAAACCTGCACTTAACGCACCGCCCAGCACGGCCGCCAGCAAAGCCGCCCCGCCGCCAACGACAAAACTACGCAGACTAGGGGCATAGAATACGCCAGAGATAGCGATCGCCGTCAAGACCGCGTTGTAGCTCCACAAACCGGCATAAATCGTATCGGTGGCTGCGCCCAACACCATCCCAGCGACCATGCCCAGTAGCCCGCCCCCCAGCCCAACCAAGGCCCCCAGCGGCGTGCACAAGGCAACGGCCAGCAGCACCAGTAAGCCCGACCAAAACCGATCCATCAAAAAAACTTGCCCAAACCCAATCGGCAACGTTTTGGCTAAATGCAGCCAGTCTAGGGGCGGATGGGACGTTACAGAGGAGGACGGTGCCAACGTAAAAAAGGGCTGTGGAAGCCAGAGGGCGATCGCCAAAAACAGCAGCGTTGCAGCAACAAACGGCAGCGTTAGGGGCGGAAACTTAAACTGACTGACAAACCACGTACCCACAGTATTGAGCAACAGCGTCGTCAGGGCTGCACATAGAGCTGCCGCCAGCAGCCATGCCCCATTCCACAGGCCATTGCCCGATGCCCCAAAGGTGGCGATCGCCGCCCCAACCAAAATGCCGTTATAGCCAAAAATGCCATTCCGCAGGCTCGTGCGATCAAGCCGTAACGCCACCGCCGTCAAGGTTGACGCCAGCACACCAACCGCACTCAAAACACCCACCCAAGACGACTGGAGAAATAGGGCAATCAAAATCAACAGCCCGCTGATGGGATTGTTCACAAAAATGACTTGCCCAATCCCGCGCAGGCTGTAGTTGAAAAAATCGAGCAGGGGCCGACGCTCAAGGCGTTGATTGAGATCTTGAAGGGTGCCTGCAATCGCAATCCACTGAGCGAGCGGGGCTGCTTGCGAGAACCTGGGTAACAGAATGTGCGATAGCAGCTCATGCAGAGGCAATGGCTCAAGGCTTTTGGAAGAAGCGGTTTCTGGGGGCATCAGGAACCTCAGCAATTTTCCTGGTGGTGGCTTTTTATACAGATAAATATTTAAAAATGCCAATGGATTTCACTGACATTTACCCATAATCTATGCAAAAAGGAATTTTCTCGCATCCGTTCAACAAATTGTCATCACGCCCTTGGCAGCAGTTGGGTACATTCCAGCACAGGCCATTGCAAGGTTTCATTGCCAGCTTCCTTAGGGCAGGGCTGCGACGCCATTTGGCTACACGCGAAGAGCCAGAGTGTTACTTTGCATCCTGATCTACATGACGCAAGCTATATTTGGACATATTGAGATGTATTGAAACAGGAAGTCCATCGTCTCAAAAAACGCGCCCAAAACAATTGAATAGCAATCAAGTTTTGATCGTTGTTTGAGCGATCGCCTAGAGACAGAACAAGATGTGTAAAAATAATCCGATGAAATAATTTGATAATGTTAGAAAAGATATAGATCGATGCATGAAAAACGCGTGATTGCAGTTACCAAGACAAATCTTAAGTCCTCAAAATCGGACGCAGCCTATTGGCAAAGTCAACCCTACACTGCAAGGCTTGCTGCTTTAGAAACGATTCGCCGCGAGTTCCACCTATGGAAATATAATGCTGAGCCAAGATTTCAGAGAGTTTATCGAATTATTAAACAAGCATGAAGTTCGCTATTTAGTGATTGGCGGCTACGCCGTAGCATTACATGGACATCCACGCTATACAAAAGATTTAGACATCTGGATTGAAATGGACATAGAAAATGCTAAGCGGCTAATGAATGCTTTAACCGATTTTGGCTTTGGTGCTGTAGGGCTAAGTCAAGACGATTTTGTGGTTCCAGATCAGGTAATCCAACTTGGGTATCCACCGAATCGAATTGATTTAATAACAACCCCTGACGGAGTTAATTTTAAAACTTGCTATCAATCTAAAATTACAGTCTCACTTGGCGAAATTACAGTTAACTTCATCGATTTAGCCAACCTAAAAATTAATAAAAAAGCTTCAGGTAGACTTCAGGATCTCGCAGATTTAGAGAATTTAAGTGAAGCATGAAGACGGCAAATCACCGCAGAATTATAAATTAGACTTATCAAGTGACATGCACGATACATTCGCTGGGTGAATGGCAATTTTTGCTAGCTCAATAGCAATTACAGAATGGCAATTGCAACTGTGCACATGGAGTGTAGCTCATCCTTGAGACTACACCTGTTGAGGATGGCGCATTGAGACTGAGTATGGTGCAGTTGTGTTCTAGGCAGGCGGTGACGATCATCGCCAACATCGGACGTCAATATCAGGCTCAGCGCCGCTGGCAATTTTTCACCCAGTGGGCTCAAATTGGCGGCGATCGCTAGACCTTGGGGTCGACTGTCCCTATCGATGTGGAGAGCACCTGCCATCCCTTACACTGCGACGCGACTCCGCCCTGAAGCTCGATCAAGTCCCACGGGGTCACTCCGACAATAGGTTGGATAATACGGTGAATAGAATAGGCGGCAGGCCAGGA
>DATNOW010000577.1:0-3175 GCA_036703515.1 Chroococcidiopsis sp. | reverse complement strand
TTCTAGGATAAAAAACCGGCATACACTGCCGACGGCTCCAGTCACCCGACGCTTGTGGTCTCGGGCGATGTGAAGTCTGACGGGGATGGCGTCCGCATAAATCTGTTCACCGTCTTGGTCGTTGATAAACAGATTAACGGTCAACTGCGCTGGCGAGGTTTCGTCAGACTTAATCTCAACAGCGACTCGCACAAGGCGATCGCGCCCGCCCATGACAGCGCGATCGCCCACATCGCTATCGCCAATCGATTTAGAAACGACGCGATCGCCCACCGATGACACCGCCACGAACGACAACACAGCCAGCCCGGTTGCCCCCATGAAACCAGCCAAGAGGTAGCGCCGATCGACCACGCCATCCCACACCTTCACCTTCAGCGTAACGTCTTCATCTAGCTCGACGCCGGATGCGGTGGTGTATTCTAAAACGGCGATCGAGACGTTGAGCGTTTCCGGCTGTGCGGTTTTGATATCCAAACCTGCCCACAGATCTTGCTCTTGCCAAGTGCCCGATTCTCCCTCTTCATACCAAGTGCCCGATTCGGCCCAGGCATACTTAATCGCACTGGCGATGATTTGATTTTGCTGATCGCGCAGTTGGATTTCGTAAGTCACCCATCGGTCATAGGGGACGACGGCATTGACATCAATTCTTAAGGCCCCAATGGCTTGCGGTTGAATAGAGATGGGCCGCAGCTCTGCGGGCTCATCTTGATCAACGATGACATCGGTAGAAATTAACAGCTTGCCGAGAAATCCAGAACAGGCATAGACCGCAAACATGACACCCGCCACGGCCGCCGTAATGTAACACCCAAAATCAATAAAGCGGCTTGTGTGCTGTGATTGTATACTCACTTTCATCGGTCAATCTTAATCTAGGGTTGGGGCGCTAAGGTCGCAGCATAACAATAGTTCAAGAGTTCAGTTCAAGAGTTCAAGACGCATCTTTCAAGAAACATATTTGTCATATCGCAGTCATACCGCCGTTGGGAAAGAAGGTGTAATTTGTTGATTTTGCAGATCGTTGCAGAAACCGTTGGCTGGGCGTTTGTTGGCGTACTGCTGCTCTATGGCGGCGTGCGCCTGTTTGATTTGCTCGACCCGATTGACTACCGCGAAGAAATTCGCAAAGGCAATGTTGCCGCAGGGATGATCATGGCGTCTTTAGTGGTGGCGATCGCCGCGATTATCGTAGCCGTCATTTTGACTTAGGGGCAGGCTCTGGCAAAACTAGGGACTCAGGGGCGGGCTACGATAGAATCGGGCCTATTGCAATGGGAAGAGAGCTTCAGTCATGGTTGCGGTGATTTATAGTGACGAGTTTTTGCAGCACGAAACGGGGGCCTACCATCCAGAACGGCCCAGTCGGCTGACGGCCATTGTGGGGGCGCTGCGGTCAGCCCCGTGGGCCGCACGCGTCGAGTGGCAGCAGCCCACCCCCATTGCCGACTATGGCGATCGCCTCCTGACTGCAGTAGAAGCTGTCCATCCCCGTCGCTACATTGACGCCGTGCAAAAAATCGCCCAGCAGGGCGGCGGCTATGTTGATCCCGATACGATCGTCTCACCCCACAGCTTTGATGTTGCCCTGCTGGCCGTGAGCGCCTGGCTGGATGGGGTCGATCAGGTGATGGCCCAGGGCAAACCGGCCTTTGTCTTGGCCCGCCCGCCGGGACACCACGCCCTGCCGATGCAGGGGATGGGGTTTTGTATCTTTGCCAATGCGGCGATCGCGGCTTACCATGCCCTAGAGCAACCGGGTATCGATCGCGTTGCCATCCTCGACTGGGACGTACACCACGGCAACGGCACCCAGGCGATCGTCGAACGTCATCCCCAAATCGTCTACTGTTCGCTGCACGAGCATCCCAACTACCCAGGCACCGGGGCCGCCCATGAGCGCGGCGACCACGATAATGTGCTCAACTTTCCCATGCCGGCGGGGAGCGATCGCGCCGACTATGAGCCCCTGTTTGCCGAAAAAATTGTTCCCTTTTTGCGCGACTTCCAGCCCAATTTGCTGATCGTCAGCGCTGGCTATGACGCCAACAAAGCCGACCCCCTGGCCCACATCTGCCTCGACCCCGACGACTATGGCCTCTTCACCCGCTATTGCCTCCAGGTGACGCCCAATATCCTGTTTGGGCTAGAGGGCGGCTATGACCTCGATGCCCTCGCGCAATCGGTGGTGGCTACCGTAGCGGAGTGTTTATAGCGTGGCTGATGGCAATAATTTAATCCACAATTCCTAACAAAAAAGGGTTCCAATGGAACCCTTTTTTGCAATGCCCAATTAGAGAATGGGCGCTATTAAAAACCATGCGGACTGGCGATCGCTTAACGCCGGACTGGGAGCAGTGGTTAGCGCTTTGATGAACTATCCACCCATTCTGAATACGGTTCACCTTCAAAGGGTTGAACCCCCGTTGCTGGATACTCATCTTTGTTGGGGCTAAACAATCTGCTTGCACCTTCAGAGAGGTATTGAATGGCATCTCGGATTGCGTTTAAAACGTTCATATGCTGACCTCAACTCCACTAAAATACTGTGAGAGTAATTGCGCGGCAATGACTTAGACAGCGACCACCAATGGTGGTGCAAATATTGATCAAATTCAAATAGATTTAAGCCGTTGCGCGTTGATCGAAGCTTCGCTAAAGTCACTCTTTTCTGCTGCTCGTTTGCTGTGAAAGCGCAGATTAGATTGATCCCCTAACTTGATCATATTGGCAATCATAGGGAGATCGCATAATGATTGCCCAAATCTGCCACCATTCTTTACAGTTGCTCTAAGGGCGACGCGGCCAATCGCAGCGGCAGTTGAACCACAAAGGTGGTGCCGACATTGACGTGGCTAGAAAAGGTAATGGTGCCGCCATGAAGCTCGGTGCAGTGTTTGGCGATCGCCAGCCCGAGCCCCGTTCCCGTAGTGGTGCCCACATTGCTGGCCCGCTGGAAAAACTCAAACAGTTTGGATTGATCTTCATCGGGAATGCCGACGCCTTGATCTTGAATTTGAAACAGTGCGCCCCGTTCTAAGTTGTAGTCGAGATAAAACTCAATGCGGCTTTGCGGCGGCGAATATTTCACCGCATTGCTCAACAGATTGCCCAAGATTTGCCGCAGCAGCTTTTCATCAAACCACAGCCGCGGATCGCCACAGAAAGAACG
>DATNOW010000576.1:0-2398 GCA_036703515.1 Chroococcidiopsis sp. | reverse complement strand
TTCACCCTTTACCCTTCCTCCTTGTCTCCCCGGAAGGTCTCACAAGCGGGCAAGATGCCCGCACCACGCCCTTTATCCCTCCCCTCCCCATGCCCTCCCCATTCCCCCAGCGCTTTTTTGTCACCGGCACCGATACCAACGTCGGCAAAACCGTCGTCTCAGCCATGCTCACCTTGGGCTTAAACGGCACCTACTGGAAACCTATCCAGTCAGGCTTAGAACCCATCACCGATAGTGATTACGTCCGTACCGTGACAGCGCTTGACGACAGCCATTTCATCCCCGAGCGATTTCGCCTCACCCAGCCCCTCTCCCCTCACCTGTCGGCGCGCCTCGATGGGGTAGACATTCACCTATCGGATTTCGCCCTGCCCCCCCATCCCGACTCCGCCCCACTGATCGTAGAAGGCGCTGGCGGGCTGCTAGTACCACTCAACGCGACCGATTTGATCATCGACCTGATTCGCCATTTGCAGTTGCCAGTTTGCCTAGTCGCCCGCACACAACTGGGCACCATTAACCACACGCTGCTATCGCTGCGTCAACTGCAACAGGCCAATATTCCCGTCCTCGGCGTGATTATGAACGGCCCCAAAAATCTAGAAAACCGCAAGGCGATCGCCCACTATGGGCAAGTGCCGATCTTGGGTGAACTAGAACCCCTCGATCCAGTCAATCCCCAAACCCTAACAGCGGCATTTGATCAGATGTTTAGCCGTTAAATCAAAGCAGCAGCCCTGCTCAACATGGGTTGTCCATAAATTGTCCAAGACTAGCAATGCGGATTTGTAAGTAACACAGATTTACAAGTTACGATAATGCTATTCCTAAGCGGCTCCAGAGGGCTTCAGAGGCTATGGATAGGACTTTAGTATCTCCCAATCAGCCAGCCATTATCCGCACAGAGCGAGGGCTGACAATTGCCGGTACGCGCATCACTCTCTACGATGTGATGGACTATGTGACCGCACAGTACCCCCCGCAATTCATCCGATCCTTGTTTGATTTAACAGAGGATCAGATTAACGCTGCCTTATCCTACATTGAAGTCAATCGTCCTGAAGTCGACGCAGAATACCAACTCGTTCTGAAGCAGGCTGAGGAAAATCGGCAGTATTGGGAAGAGCGCAGTCGTGAACATCTTGCTCATATTGCCAAGGTATATCCAAAACCAGATCAAGAAGCGCTTTGGGCAAAACTTCAAGAGCAGAAAACTAGACATGAGCAAGAAGGATGAACTTCTTGATTGATCACAATCTGGGTGGACATGCAGAAATCTTATTGGGCAATATTGCGAGTCAAGGTTGGCTAGAACTACTGCCAATTCGTTTTGTTACCTTCAAGGAAATTAACTTATCGATTGATAGCAATGATCGAGTTGTTTGGCGAACTGCTCAGGCAAATCAGATGATTTTGCTGACTGCCAACCGAAGCATGAAGGGTGAAGACTCACTTGAACAAGTTCTTCGAGAAGAAAATAAAGTAGATTCTTTCCCTGTCATTACAATTGGAGATGCGGATCGACTCTTAGCCGAGCGATTTTATCGAAACCGATGTGTTGACCGCATTCTCGAAATCGTCCTGGACATTGAAACCTGGATGGGTGTTGGTCGTCTTTTCATTCCATAGCAGGGTTGAAAACAGGCTTGAATCAATTTAGCGATTAGCCTAGAGTGCAACCTCAAAACGCACAGGTGGGAATCCGAAAAGTTGTCCTATAGAAACTGTTGTAGCGTTGCCGTAAACGTTGGATAGGAAACCGCAGCCGCCTCCGCTCGGTGGATTTTGGTTGTTCCCTGGGCGTTGAGGGCCGCGATCGCCAGACTCATAGCAATGCGATGATCGGTAAAGCTATCCACTTCAGCCCCCACCAGCGCGGTCCCGCCCGTGATCTCCAGCCCGTCGGGTAGTTCTGTCACCTTCGCCCCCATCTTGGTTAGCTGTGAGGCCATCACCGCGAGGCGATCGCTTTCCTTGACCCGTAGCTCAGCCGCATCGCGAATTACCGTTGTTCCCTTGGCAAAGGCCGCCGCCACCGCCAAAATTGGAATCTCATCGATCAGCCGAGGAATAATATCTCCGCTAATTTCGCAGGCCGTTAACTGAGAGTGGCGCACCCGCAGGTCAGCCACCGGCTCCCCGGCCACCTCGCGCTGATTTTCGGGCGTGATATCGGCTCCCATCTGCTGCAACGCCTCTAACACCCCCGTGCGAGTAGGATTCACCCCCACATTTTGCACCAGTAGGTCAGAACCAGGGGCGATCGCCCCCGCCACTAGCCAAAATGCCGCCGAGCTAATGTCCCCCGGCACAATCACCGGCTGCCCGACCAAACGTGTGTTTCCCCCGGTAATCGTGGCGCTACAGGTGTCTGGATCAACTGCAATATCAGCCCCAA
>DATNOW010000575.1:0-6023 GCA_036703515.1 Chroococcidiopsis sp. | reverse complement strand
TGTTCACGGTCGCTGGGTTTAGCCGCGATACGCTGACAGGCGAAGACGCCTCGCCTGCCGCCATGCGTGAGATGGCCGAAGGTATTGCCGACATTTTTCTCAATGGCGTCTTGGCCAACAAGGGCTAGACAGCACCCTGTGTGCTAAACAGGGCGAATTTAGGCGAATTTAATCAAAAACCAGCGCCATTTGGGGTCAGAGCGGCGACACCACCCTGACCAAACGCGAAAATCTAGTTTTATTGAATCCGTTTGAATCCGGGATCTTTAGGTTAACCCTTGCTTTCCAGCCAATAGCGAATGGCAGTCAACTCACCCAAGATTTGTCTGAGCAAGTCTTGAGTCACACTATCTTCAGATTGCTGTACCTCAATAGTGACCTGTTTAATACCCAATACATCTTTGGCAAATCGAGCAACCTCGTTGGGATGAAACAACAGCGGATCATCTTTATTTAGGCGAAGTTCAGGATTGAGCCGGCGGGGATCGTAGTCTGGGTTGAGCGTAGCAGGATCGGTATTAGCGTAACGGTAGACAGACGCGCGCGAGCGGTTTAAGGCGTGTTGAACCGCTTCGACGGTCATTAATCCCTGCGAGTCAGTTTTCGCCTCAGTATCCATAAAAACGTGTCGTCAACGGGGGGCGGTTTATACAAGAGTCAACGATTGTATCACTTGCAGTTTCTTTGAGAAGTGTTCTAAGAACGTACTGCAGATGGTAGTAGTTGTGGCATAGCTAAAGAAAAAGTTCGGTGATAATTGATCGCAGCAAACGCATGCTTAATAGTCATGATCAATACCTATGATCAACTATCAGAACAATTATCGAACTATTGATCAGAACTCTGCCGTTCATGGCTGTTGCCAGACCGATAAAGACACGTTAGGTTTTGACAGTTGAGCCTCGCCCATTTTTCGAAAATTAGTTAACTTTAGATTCAAGCGTAAAACGCTGTGTCAGTAGGATTGTAGGCAGTCAGGGTGTATTCATTTAGTCACGCTAGGCACGTATTCCAACTCACTTGGTAGATCGCGATGTTGAATCCCAGCAAACTTTTGATTGATTTTTTTGTTGACGCACTGCGGGTAGGCTACCACTCTACCTATGGCGGGTTAAACCCTGCCTATGCAGACATCATCGCCTGGGTTGGCAATATGGCGTTAGAAAATATCGCTAACAGCAATGCGCTCTATCACAACGTTGAGCATACGGTGTTTGTGACACTCGTCGGGCAAGAAATTTTGCGCGGCAAACACATCCGCGAAGGGCAGGTGTCGTGCGAAGACTGGCTGCATTTTATGATTTCTCTGGTCTGCCACGACATTGGCTATGTCAAAGGGGTCTGCCGGGGCGATCGCATTGCCCGCCGAGAATATGCCACAGGGCTCGATAGCACCCACGATCGGGTGGTGCTGCCGCTGGGCTCCACCGATGCCAGCCTGACACCCTACCACGTCGATCGCGGCAAGCAGTTTATCCATGAGCGGTTTGGCGGCCACCACCTGATCAGTGCCGAAACCATCATGAAAAACATCGAGCTGACGCGCTTCCCGGTGCCCCTCGACAGCGATCACCAAGATACGAGCAATTTCCCTGGGCTAGTCAGGGCGGCCGACTTAATTGGGCAACTGTCTGATCCGCGCTACCTCGAAAAAATCCCTGCCCTGTTTTACGAATTTGAGGAAACGGGCGTCAACCAAGCTTTGGGCTATCGCCATCCTGGCGATCTGCGGCTCAACTATCCCAAGTTTTATTGGAAAAGCGTTTATCCCTACATCCAACACGCCACCGAATATCTCAAACTGACCCAAGAGGGCAAACAGATCTTGGCGAACCTCTATACCCATGTGTTTGAGGTCGAACACGAAGATCAGCTTCAGTTGGCCCAGGTCTAGTGTGGTCTAGTTTGTACCGCCTGTTTTGCACCGTCTAGTTCGCGCAGTTCAGCCTGTTGAAGTGGAGTAAAAAGAGACTCTAGATGAACTAGTCATCTAGAGTCTCTTTGAGGATGCTTAATCCACTGCTGACTTGTGAATCAAATCCATTCTGGCGATCGCCAATGGAATGCTTAAAAGCGGCTGTAGCGATCGTCGCGTCGTCCACCGCCGCCGCTGCTACCACCCCAGCTGTTGCCGCCGCCTGACGACCACGATGGAGAACGACGCTGCTCACGCGGTTTTGCCTTGCTTACCCTCAAGTCTCGTCCCATCCATTCAGCGCCATCGAGTGCTTCAATCGCAGCCGCTTCTTCGCTGTCAGAAGACATCTCAACAAACCCAAAGCCGCGCATCCGCCCCGTTTCCCGATCGGTCGGCAGTTGCACCTGCTTCACGGTTCCATACTCAGCAAACACTTCCGTAACATCTTCAACCGTAACCTGATAAGACAGGTTACCAACATAAATGGACATTAACTAATCTCTCCGGTAACCAAGAACTGGAGCAGTTTCGATGCAGGGCGATACCTGTAGGCGACAGAGAAAGTCTATCGATCGAATGCTCAAAGCCAAGTTAACACAGAATCTAGTGCGAAGTCATAGGGGGACTAGAGTTTGTTTTAATTTTTTTAACAATTGGCTGTTAGTACTTCCCATCAAGGGTTTTAGACTTCTGCGCTAGTCGCCATAACCGGCTTTGCGTCCCTGAAAATTGGCTATTTTGACCGTACTCATCCGGTCACAAGCCGCCCCGTTCAAACACACCCCATACAAAAACCGCCGAGGCATAATCCAAGCCTCGGCGGTTCTAGACCATCGACTAATTGATTGTTAATTCATGGTCGCGATCGCTTATCGGAACATGCTGCTCACCGAGCTATCTTCATGAATCCGCCAAATGGCTTCACCCAATAGGTTGGCCACAGAAAGGATGGTGAGTTGCTTAAAGTGGTGCTCTTCCGGGACAGGAATCGTGTTGGTCACAATCACTTCCTCAAACACCCCGCTCGACAGCCGCTCGATTGCCGGGGGC
Organism: Chroococcidiopsis sp.; assembly: GCA_036703515.1. Classification (GTDB taxonomy): domain Bacteria; phylum Cyanobacteriota; class Cyanobacteriia; order Elainellales; family Elainellaceae; genus DATNOW01. The sequence goes on along the minus strand of DATNOW010000575.1, from coordinate 3,055 downwards.
GAAAAGACCGCATGGGTAGCGCAGGCATAAACCTGGCGGGCTCCTTCTTTGCGCAACAGACGGGCACCTTCAGAAATCGTGCCGCCAGTGTCAATCATGTCGTCGACCATGACCGCCGTTTTGCCCGCCACATCCCCAATCACGTTCATCACCTCAGCCACGTTGTGGGCCTGACGGCGTTTGTCGATGATCGCCAAAGGAGCATCGTTGAGCTTTTTGGCAAAGGCTCGGGCCCGTGCCACGCCGCCCACATCGGGGGAGACTACCACAATGTCAGACAGCTTTTTGCGAATCAGGTAATCAAGGATCACCGGAGAGCCGTAGACATGATCGAAGGGAATATCGAAATAGCCTTGGATCTGCGCAGAATGCAAGTCCATCGCCAAGATTCGATTGGCCCCGGCCTGGGTGATTAGGTTGGCCACCAATTTGGCCGTAATCGATTCGCGCCCGGCGGTTTTACGATCGGCACGAGCATAGCCGTAGTAAGGCATCACAGCCGTCACTTGGCGAGCCGATGCCCGACGACAGGCATCAATCATGATCAGAAGTTCCATCAGGTGATCGTTCACCGGATGGCAGGTGGGCTGCATTAGATATACGTCACATCCACGAATTGATTCTTGGATTTGAACGTAGAGTTCTCCATCTGCAAACCGCTTGCGAACCATTGGCCCCAGATCCATTCCGAGATAGCGGGTCACCTCTTGGGCGAGAGAAACATTTGCGGAGCCAGAAAACAGTCGGAGGCGACTATTGTCAGCTATCGTCGTCAAAGAAGGCGGAAGAGGCAGCGTTGCAGAACGGATCACGGCAAATCCTCGCTAGCAGAATTCATCGCAATATTAGCATTTCAATCTGAAAACGACCCCCAGCGTTCTCTCGGAACTAAACCCGAGGAAGGACGATAGGGTGGTGCGAAATCAGGTATGGACAACGAGGTCAGAAGATAAATTTGTTAAACCGCAAACCGCATCCACAAAAACGTTTGGCGCGGTGAGTCAGACACGAATTTCCTCTTTGCAGAGGTCAATGCCCGATGCTCTCCAAAATAATTAGGGTGAAAACCCAGGGTCTACCCCTATATCTAGGGTAAATGTTTCTTTAAGAAAATTTCAACATGTTGGGCTGAGCCTTTAGGGTTAAACATGTGGGGCGGAATGTTGCCAGAACAACAGCGCTAACCAACGCATCACCTATGCCCAAAGTTCAGTGCCTAGAGTTTCTACATCTAGAGCTTAAAATTCGGTGCCTAAGCAGCCTAGCTGGTTTAGACACCGACGCAACATACAATAAAAATTGTAGCTACTCAAACTCAAATAACGGCTTACCCAATGGCGTAGACATGCAGGGTGCATGGACTCAGCGATCGCAAATCGGCCGATCGTTTAGAGGTCTCCGCCACGGAATGCCAGCAAGAAAATCACAACCGGGCCAGCGATCACAATAGCGCCCAGCATGGTCAGTTGAGCGATCGCCTCAAAGTTGATTCCACCGATAATGCCAGTCAAAGCCTCCATAGGTTCTCCCAAAGCAGCTTAGTTAAGATTAATGTCTATTCTGAACGATTGCGATCTGTATTTTACCTGCTAGCGGTCAAATCCTTCTAAGGAAATTTACAAAATGCTGTAAGCCCTAAGGGCGACGTGAACCGACCGGAAACCGCTAAGCTCAAAGACGTACTTTGTTAAGGATGGCAGTAGATCGCTATGGCAACGTGGCAATGTGTAAAACAATGTGGGGCGTGCTGCCATCTCGATCCGGCCGATCGTCCCGATCTCGGCGACTATCTGACCCCCGATCAGCTAGCGCTGTACCTGAGTTTGGTGGGCGACGACGGCTGGTGCGTGAATTTTGACCACACCTCGCGAGAGTGCCAAATCTATGACGATCGCCCTCAGTTTTGCCGGGTTGAGGCCGATACCTTTCAGCGCATGTATGGCATCGAGCCCGAGGAATTAAACGACTTTGCCATCGATTGCTGCTGTCAGCAAATTGAAGCGGTCTATGGCGATCGCAGTTTAGAAATGCTGCGGTTTGAACGCGAGGTGGGCTTGATCGTGACCGAGTGATAAAAACGGCGCGAGAAAAACGGCGCGAGAAAAAAAGCCATGGTCAAGACGAGCGAGATCGTAGATAATAATGAAAGAAATATGAAATCAACTAGGGCGATCGCGTGTGAGTGTTGGTTATTCTGAGCCAGCGGGCTTAACGTCTTCATCGGAAGAGCCGGAGAACCCCGCAAAGTCAAGTCTTGTGGCGAGTGCAGATCGTCCTGAAAGCCTAGCGGGGTCAGCATCATCCCCCGCTGAAGCGGTAAAGACCAAGCGGACTGGATTTGCGCCCTGGGGAAAATTCTTTAGCTACGAGGTCGGGATTTTTCTATCGACCTTCGTGACAATTTTCCTAGCGGAAATTGGCGACAAAACCCAGATGACGACCCTGCTGATGAGCGCTAGCTCCCAGTCACCCTGGGTGGTGTTTGCAGGGGCGGGCACAGCGCTTGTCGCCACGAGTCTGATTGGGGTGCTGTTGGGGCGCTGGCTGCCCACACGGGTGTCGTCTCGCAATCTAGAGACGGCTGCGGCAGTGATGATGCTGGTTATTTCGGTGATGCTGTTGTGGGATGTGGCCCATCTGTAGGCAGGCAGAAAAATCCGAAATTTTGAAGATTAGGGCGCACGGCGGTGCGCCCCTACAGAAAATTCATCTTACGAAATCATTTGCAGACGGGCTATGGACTGGAATTTACTGGGGCTGAGCTTTATCACGGTATTTATCTCTGAGCTAGGAGATAAAAGCCAACTGGCGGCGATCGCCCTCGGCGGCAGCACCAAGTCGGTGCGCTCGGTGTTTTTGGGCTCATCGGTAGCGCTGCTGCTGGCGAGCCTGCTGGGGGTGCTGCTGGGTGAAGGCGTCTGCCAGATTTTGCCCGTACGCTGGCTGAAGGCGATCGCGGCCATTGGGTTTGCGCTGATGGCGGTGCGGTTGCTGTGGCCCTCGGCAGCCCCTTCGATCGAACCGGAAGAAGGCTAGTTACAAGGCTAGTTACTTA
>DATNOW010000574.1:0-3633 GCA_036703515.1 Chroococcidiopsis sp. | reverse complement strand
GCCCACGATCGCCTCGTCTACCGCTGGATTGACGTACTCAAAACCGTCGAAAAAGAAGTCGATGGCTTCCAACGCGGCTTTATGCACCCCCGGGGCGAAATCCCCATCCAGGTGATGGCCAACCAGTGCGGCACCTGCCGGTTTGGCACCGATCCCGCCACCTCGGTCTTAGACCCCAACTGCCGCAGCCACGATGTTGAAAATCTGTATGTCGTAGACGGCAGCTTTTTCCCGTCTAATGCCAGCGTTAGCCCAGCGCTAACGATTATGGCCAATGCGCTTAGGGTGGGCGATCGCCTAATCGAGCAAATGCAGTAGCCAAACCAGCCCTGAACGGACGACAGCGGGCGATCGCCCCTTGCCGCATGAATAGGCTTGACTTAGAGCGCGCTCTAAGTTGCACACTGGCAAAGTATGGAACCTGAATTAACGATTCAAGCGGTGGCGGCATTGACGCGGCTGAGTGCCCATACGCTGCGCTACTACGAGCGTATTGGGTTGATTGATCCGGTTGAACGAGCCTCTAACCAGCACCGACGCTATACCCAACGCGATGTCGAGTGGCTGGAGTTTTTGCAGCGGCTGCGGGCAACGGGCATGCCAATTCGGCAGATGGTGCAGTATGCGGCCCTGCGACGGCAGGGCGATCGCACCTTAGCAGAACGGCGATCGCTGTTAGAGAGCCATCGGCAGCGGATTCGGCAGCAAATCAATGACCTCGACCAGCACTTGCAGTTAATTCAGCACAAAATCCAGCACTACCAGCAGCTTGAGGATCAATACTGTGACCACGCAACTTTCCCAAACGCAAATCCCCCAAACGCAAACCCCGGAGAACCTTGAGAGCGATCGCTATCAGCGCGGCTGGCAGCAGCTTTGCGCCATTGACGGTGAAGCCGGACAGCGAGTAATCGATAGCCTCAACGACATCGCCCCCGATATGGCCCGCTACGTGATTGAGTTCCCCTTTGGTGACATCTACACCCGGCCGGGGCTAGACCTAAAATCGCGGGAAATCGCCACTGTTGCTGCATTAACGGCCCTCGGCAATGCCCAACCCCAGCTTAAAGTGCATATTCACGGGGCGCTGAATGTGGGCTGTAGCCGCACTGAAGTGATCGAAACAATTATCCAAATGGCTGTTTATGCCGGGTTTCCGGCAGCCCTCAATGGTCTATTTGCGGCCAAGTCTGTCTTTCAAGAGCGGGATGAACGCGTACAGGATTAAGCACTGAGGCGGAAAAATGTCAGTTAGATTCGACTGACACCGGATGGAGCGAATACACTAATCGGGAGTGGGCATTAAAATCTGCAATACCCTGATTCGTTATTCGCTACGTCCTTTCTAGCAACACTATGAGCAAACGTAATGATCCGGCGCTGGTTGTCGCCTTGCTAATCACTCTGGGGCTGATTGGGGGCGGTGTATGGATGCTAAACCGACTGTCTCCGGGGTTGATTCCGGGCGTCGGGTCATCCAATCCAGGTGGCGGTGGGTCGTTGAATCCCTTTAGCAATAGCACGCTCCGCGTTTTGGGGGATACGTTTAGCGGCTACAGCACCTTTCGCAGTCAGGCGTTGCAAGATGCGCTAAAAGAAACGGGGGTGACGCTCCAGTATGACAACGAATTTGACCAGGCGGCGCGGGCTGAGCGGCTGAATAATGGCGAGGCCGATCTGCTGGTCACTACCCTCGATCAGTTTTTGCAGCAGCAGCCCAAGGGCAAAATTGTGGCGCTGATCGATCGGACGGTGGGGGCTGATGCGGTGGTGCTGAATACGCGGCAGTTCCCTAACCTAAAGTCGTTGCTCAATCTATCGCAGCTGGTAACGCAGGCGCGATCGCAAGGTAAGTCTCTGGGGATTGCGTTTGCGGGCGATACGCCCAGCGAATACTTGGCCCTGGTGCTGGATACCAAATTTGAGGCGTTTAACCTGGCCGATTTTACGGTGACGCGGGTGGCCGATGCCTCTGAGGCGTACCAAAAGATGCAAGACCCGGCCAATAACCTGGCGATCGCCATCCTCTGGGAACCCTTTGTTACCCAGGCGCGGCAGCAGGGGCAAACCGTGGTGCTATCGAGCAAAGATGCACCGGGGGCGATTATTGATGTGATTGTGGCTAGCGATCGCCTGATGCAGTCAAATCCTGAGCTATTGATTACCTTTTTGGAAGCCTACTATCGCCGCATTGACGCCAACGTTAGCGATTCGTCGCAGCTCCAAACCCAAATCGCCACCGACGGCAAACTTTCTCCCACCGATGCGGCAGCCGTCATCCAGGGCATCGACTTTTTTACCGCCGCCTCGGCCCAGACCTGGTTTAGCGATGGCACCCTAGGTACCCGCATTAGCTCTACGGCCGCTGTCCTCACCTTGGCGGGGCGGCTCAACGCGATTCCCTCCGACCCCAAAGCGCTGTATGCACCGCAGTTTATCGCCAAAGCTGCCGCCAATACCCAAACCTTGATTGAGCTGGTGCGGGCCGATAACCCCGAACTGGGCGATCGCTTGGCCGGTAAGGAACGCGCCGTTACCTCCACTGCCCTACAGGCTAGCCAAGTGCAAGCCGCCCCCGACATCGGCAACCTGCAAGTGCAGGGCAAAGTCGACTTTGCCACCGGCTCCGCCCAGCTCACCGCCCAAGGGCAGCAAACCCTCACCGCCCTAGCCCGAGAAATTGCTGAATTTAACCCCCAAACCGTCGCCATCCGCGTGATCGGGCATACCTCCCGCACCGGATCTGCGGCCTTCAACCAAACCCTCAGCCAGCAGCGCGCCCAAGTCGTGGCCAACTATCTGCGCGGGCGCGGCATTCGCCACACGATTTCTCCTGAAGGGCGCGGTTTTAGCCAACCCCTACCCGGTGTCGCCCCCGAAGCGGTACAAAACCAGCGCACCGAAATTCGCCTCGTCCGGGTGAACTAGGGCAGCGCTCCTCCTTGGAGACCGACATGAATCGATAACAGTAAGATGCGAATGGCAGGATAGCCTGGTTTAAGCCATTCTTCCTGTAGGTCTATCTACAATCCCTGAAGGGGGCTCCACACTAATATGCCTGGGGAAATTAGTCAAGCAATACTTCGGTCTGCAATATCAAATTTCATATGAATCTTATATTAAAAAATTAATTGTAAAGCCCAAATATTAGTTTATACAGGCATTTTAGTATTCTCAAGTATCGCCCCAACAAGAAATGCATTTGTCGTAAATATATGACTTGAGCTAGCATAGGAAAGCGCCGAAAGGCAGTGTCAAAAGGCAGTTTCGAAAGGCACTTATTTACAGACCATCCGGGTGGCCCATGAATCGCCTGGTGAGAAGAAAGAAACGCTAGCGAGTAGAGGTTTACACATGTTAGACAAGCTAGCTCCTTCAGTCAGCCCGGCGGAAAACGGTAGCTCGGCTACAGGTTCTGCGGATGATGACATCACGTTATCCAAGCTGGAGGAAGAGCTTCTTAGCCTACTGGTCGGCCGAGAGTTATATGGATTGCAGATTACTCAAGCCTTTGAGCAAGTCAGTCGAGGCAAGCGCAAGCTTAGCATCGGCACGCTGTATCCCACCTTGAGTCGGCTCGAAGAGAAGGGTTTAGTCTCTTCTCGGATGGCCGATCGTCCCAGTGACGATAAA
>DATNOW010000573.1:0-6461 GCA_036703515.1 Chroococcidiopsis sp. | reverse complement strand
TTACCCGTCAGGATAACGATAGGCGTTTGTTTGAAGGTAGAAATCCTGCGAATTTGAGAACAGATTTCATATCCATTGGCTACGGGCATCACCAAATCTAACAAGATTAAATCGGGTCTATGTTCTAACAATGCGGGTAATGCTTGAACAGAATCTTGCACACTCGTGTATTGATATCCAGCCTGGGTTAAAATGCTGCCAACTAGGTTGCAAATATGGAGACTATCATCAATACAAACAACTTTTTTTAATATAGTTTGCGATAATGCTTGAGTCCTAGGTTTGACAGGGGTTTCTAAAACCTCTAGATCAACAATTTTCTTGAGCCCAATTAGATCGCGTTTGATATAAGGCAGAAGGAGCCTGGCTGTAAATAGTAAATCTTTGTTTTTCTGAACAGCGAGATCTCGAATGCTGACGTTGCCATCTAAAGTGTCGGCCATAGCCTGATAGATTGCTGGAGTTAAGCTACGCTGCAATTCATCATGCTGCTTGATAAAAGGAGCTAGATTAGGAGATTGATGGGCCAATCCTAAATCACACCAATGGCTCAGCATGGTGTCGACTTCGTTTAAAAACGACTCTAAATTTAGAACTCCAATCGGTGAATTCCAGAGATCTTCTCTAATAAATTGATATTTGAGCTCACCATGCAGAGCATCTTGTAAAATATCGAATAATACTTCTTTGCTAAAATTCTCAATCACAAGAACTGCTTCTGCGCGCGTGATTTTCTTGCGTTGAATCAAGGCTTTAAGTGCCAAATACTCCCAGTGGTTAACGTTTTTCTTAGGCGTAGTCTGGATAATGTTGTTGTCAGCATGAGGACAGGCTTGACTCATGCAGCGCCACCATCGGCTAGCGCGATTGTTTGTGCTGCTTACCCACACTAATCGTCCTAGATGAAAACAGATTTCTCGCCGAATGCCATCCTCATTTTGAATTCCTAAGCTACCTGTGAGCTGCGTTCTATGAATTGTGTGCAACTGCTTGATGAGGTGAACTGCTGTTGCAGAGTTAATGGATACAAGCATTGATCTAGAATATTTCCAACGAATGCAGAGAATCTATGATGATGGGGATGCACTCTCACAGCAGCAAAGTTGATTTGAGAAATCTTTTATTCCAATTGACCGTACCGTATCGGGATGTACTCTCTGCTACGACTCTTGAGCACGGGCTTCTAACCTGATATGCGGTGCTTTTGGTTCAGTAACGCACTCTATAGTGAGCTTCTTATTTCAAGGGATAGGAAACTCTTAGGAGATCTATGCTGCCTCATTTAGGAGTAGTGAGAGCGTTGTTGTGGATCTAACGAGATTGTTGTTGATTGCTGCTTGCTGCTCGCGAGTTGATCGACAGGATTGGAATTTCTAGCCAAGATTTTAGAGGTAGAAAAAGAGATCTAAATCTACCTCAAAAAGTAATTTTTCGAAGGCGTTACTGAAATTGCGCCTAGAGTCTGGTTGATTGAATGAACTGATCAATCTTTTCCCCTCCTTCCCTCATCTCTCTTTTGAACGGCTCAGGACACCAATTATCCTGCCAGGGAAGCAGGAAGGCTAGGGTAGAAGCTGGTTTTGAGCTCATCTCTCGGCGCGTGAGAAAGGTTCGGCTGCGGACATAGGTACGTTAGCCGAACGGTGCGGAGATTTGAATTTTGTCAGTCAATTAGCGGTCTTACGTTCGGATAGTGTCGTCAGGAGTTGTTGTGGCTGCAAAAAACTGTAGATAAGGCATAAGTAGATAGTCCTTAAACTACTTTTAGCCTGGAGTATTCACTAGCGTTTCAGACAGATTTTATCTCTTTTGCACAAACCACTTTAGTGTTTATGCAAGACGTTTATGCGAGACATAAATTGTCGAGCCAGAAAATAGCTGAAGCCCTGCTGGAGAATGGATTTAGGAGTTTTCAGGAGGGCAATGAATAATTCAGGTTAGCCAAGTTGACGGTTGCGGAGTAATCAAGAGTTCTAGCCTATCTAGAAAAAATATTCAGCTATCAATCAGCCGTTCCGGATGGTTTTGAAATCTTTTTCAATTTTTGTGCTGAACGCTATGGAGCCGTAGACGGCTTGATTGAGTCTTTTGGAAGCATTAAGTTTTTTGGAAGCATTAAGTCTGGTTGAAAGATTGTGAGATCGGCGTGGGGGGCTGTCAGAGGGAATATGGCTTATTTTCCGATGCAGAAGCGGCTGAAGATCCGATCGAGGACGGATTCTGTGACTTCTTCGCCGGTGATTTCGCCTAGCGTATGGATGGCAATGCGCAGATCGATCGTCCAAAAGTCGAGGGGCAATCGGTTTGAAATGGTGGTTTTGACCTGCTGCAGGGAGGTTTTGGCTCGGGTGAGAGCTGCGGCCTGGCGCTGGTTGATGGCGAGGTCGAGGTTGGCTGCCTCTAGGGTGCCGCTGTTGATTGTGTCTAAGATGGCTTGTTCGAGGGCATCAATGCCTTGGTTTTGGGCGGCGGCGGTCTGGACGATGGGGTGGGAGTCTGGCGGAATGGGGATGGTGGTGTTGGAGGTGGACACGAGGTCGATTTTGTTGATGACGATGATCAGCGATCGCTGCTTGACTTGGTCATAAATGGCCTGGTCGGCTGCTGTCCAGCCCTGGGTGGCGTCGATGGTGAGCAGCACGAGGTCGGCGGCTTGGGCAACTTGGCGCGATCGCTCGACCCCGATTTGTTCGACTACATCTTTAGACTCGCGAATGCCAGCGGTATCCAGCACCTGCACGGGAATGCCGCCGACGATCAGCTGCGACTCGACGACGTCCCGCGTGGTGCCGGGTAAGTCGGTGACAATGGCGCGATCGCTCTGACTCCAGACATTGAGTAAGCTTGACTTGCCGACATTGGGGCGACCGACGATCGCCACCTTGACGCCCATCCGCAGCAGTTCTCCCCGTTCGGCGGTCGCTAAAATCTGCTCTACTTCGGCTAAGACGTCGGTCAACTGGGCTTGGATGGTCGTTTCGTCGAGGGGGGGCAGATCGTCTTCAAAGTCGATGTGCGCTTCGACGTCGGCCAAAATATCAAGGCAGGTGGAACGCAGTTGCCGGATGGGATGGGCCAGCTTGCCCTGAATGCCGGCTAGGGCGGCTTGGGCCGCTTGGGGCGATCGCGCCCCTACTAGATCTGAGACGCTTTCGGCTTGGGTCAGGTCAATGCGCCCGTTGAGAAATGCCCGCAGCGTAAATTCGCCCGCATCGGCTAGACGCGCCCCTTGCTCTAAACACAGTTGCAAAACGCGCTGCACGGCCATAATGCCGCCGTGACAGTGAAACTCCACCACATCTTCTCGGGTGTAGGAGCGTGGGGCTAGCATCAACAGCAGCAGCGCTTCGTCGATCACCTGCTGGGTGTGGGGGTGGCAGACATGACCATAAAGAATGCGGTGGCTTTCCCAAGGCTGGCGGCCGGGTGCAACAAACAGTCGACGGGCGATCGCCATCGATTCGGGCCCCGATAGCCGCACAATACCGACGCTGCCCTGCTGAGGCACAATCGCCGTGGCGATCGCCACAATCGTGTCACTTCGCATGTTTCTCTACCCCGCGCAATATTCCCCTCTCGCCCCCAACCATCGTCATAATAGAACTTTTGGCCCGTGTGCTTGTTTTTTGATAGGAAGTATGACACACAGAAAAAGGGAGTTAAACCTGCGGGATCGTGATTCATCTACCCAATCATGAAGCTTAATCCAACGCTCAAACCGTTGCTGGTCGCTATTTTGACCCTAGCTGTCGCTTACCTTGTGATGGCTTTAGTCCTCAGAGCGATCGGATTAGAAAGCGCTCAACATTTCATTCGTTCCACTGGTGTTTGGGCTCCGATTATTTTCATTGTGCTCTGCGCCGCCAGCTTGATCATTGCCCCGCTCAGCGGTGGGTCGATGTTTGTCGTGGGGGGAGCCCTGTTTGGCAAAGAGCCTGGCTTTGCCCTAGGCTATGTTGCCACCATTCTGGGCTGCAACCTCAATTTTTGGATTTCTCGGAAGCTGGGGCGCAAGGTGGCGCTACGATTTATCGGCAAGCGCCAGCTCAGAGCGTTCGATCGCTTTATTGCTCGCTTCCAAAGCCATCAGAGCATTGGCTACATGATTGTGTTGATGCCGCTGGCTCAAGACATGGTGAGCTATGCCGTGGGCTTAACCAAAATCAAATACTGGCAGTTTCTGATCGCCCTGCTGGTCAGCGCCTTGGTCATTGTCGCCGCCTACGTCTACCTGGGCACTAGCCTGCTGGAAGCGCTGCTTTGATTTCGGTTTCAAGCGGCAAATTGCGGGCTAGGGAAAGGGGGATGGCATTCGGGTACTTGCTCGGGCACTTGCTCGGGCACTTGCTCGGGTACTTGCTCGGGCAACCTAGGAGATCTCTGAGAAATAAACTACCCGCTAGCTTCGACTTCGCTCAGCTAGCTTGCACCCTGAGCGAAGTCGAAGGGTAGAATCTTTCCTGAGAATCGCCTTAGATGTCGGCCCGAATGGTAAATGAATAATCGCCCCCCAGCTCTAACTGATAGTCACAGCGCTCTAAAAAGCGCCCCAGTGGCTCTTGAATCAGGGCGCGTCCTAGGGAAGGCTCTACTACTAGTTCGCCCAGCCGAAATCGCCATTCAAACTGCCATTCGTAGGAATTTGCCCGAACTTCACCCGCAATGTGGCCCTGCTGCCAGGAATGATGCGTAATTCTAACGTGGGCGGTGGTTTCAGGGAGATAGCGAGGACTCACGCGTTGGCTTCCGTTGGTTAGGGGACAGTCGCCCGATCGACCAAACAAGCGTCGGGTTCATGAACCCACAGTACCAAGCCTTTGGGAACTCTCGTCAAGACTACCTTGCGACCTTTTTCAATTAAACGCTGTGCGCCCCGTTGTGCGGTCTCCAAAGATGGAAAAAATCGAACGTAGGCATAATAGCCGCCATCGTAGGCCACAGCGCCGATTGGGTCATGGGAATCGGGGAGGGTGATATGGCAGCGCTTGACGAGTTTTTGCAGGAAAACTGGAACTAACTCGCTAGAAACTGGAGATATTGGGTGGGAACTGTCGATCACTGTGGTTTCTCCTGCATGGGAACAGATGGACGGCCGGATAGCGGTAGGGTGGAGCGGTGGATGGCAGGGCGGGGGTTAGTCGCTACAGCCACTGAGTGTAGAGCTATACAGGCTTTAGTAGTGTTCCCAGTGCGCTAGGCAATTTCTGCATCCACGGGCGATCGCAATCTACGTAGAATTGAGGAATGTATCGGCTGTGACCGATCGCGGTAATCCTCATTTAGGCAAGGCGAGAAAAGAGGCATTAGGCAAGGGTGAGAGTGTCAGCGGGTGAGCATTGGCCACACGCATACTCTCTCCATGCTGCCCCTTAGGGCACTCTTCCGATTGTTTGTCCTAGAATGCTTTCTCGATCCCCGATTTCTGATGCTCGATTCCCGATACGGATGCAACACGGACGTGATGCGAAATTGAGCGATGCGAAATTGAATAGAGTGGGAACTTTTTTAATTTCGTTAATTAACGTGAATCTAGCGGATCGACGGGGATTCTACCAAGGGGCAAAATACAGAGTTTTTCAAGACTTTAAATGCAACGAGGGCCGCTAGTTCCAAGGTTTCCCGGATATGGAAGCTGCCCACTTCAGCGATCGCCTGGGGAACTGCGGATGGGCGTGGCGTTGGGGCTGATTGGAGTCAAGGGCACCCGGCTAGGCAGGCCCTATCCCCAGCTTTGATGGGGGCGAGGGGAGTTTATCTAGGCTTTATTCGCGGTCATGGCTTGGGGCTCGTTTGGTGTTGAGCGGCTTAGCTTAGGCTGGGTCTGTTTTTTTAGGCTCGTTCTGCTGGCGTCTGCGGCGAAACTCCTGGGCTTTTTTCTTGAGCTCAAGGAAATCGGTATTATCGGTGATTGCTGCAACTTCACGGGCGCGGCGGCTTTGGTCGATTTCGATTCGCAGGTCTTGGATGGTTTTGCGCAACGACTGCTCACGGGCGATCACCTCTTGCACCATGTGCTGGAAGACTTTGGCCAACTGCCCCAGTTCATCGTTGCGGGTGGCTACTTTAGCGAGGCGGGCGGTTTCAACTTCGGCATTGGCCGCGGCCTGGCGCTGAGCGTTAGCGTCGTCAGTGGGGGGTGGGGTGGCGGCTTGCATATCGCCAGCGCCGAGTTTTTGCGAAACCCGGGCCAAGTGCTGAATCGGCTGGAGGACAGTGGGTTTGAGCAGTAAGTTGATTAAAACAACGGCGACTGAAAAGACGCCGACAAAGATGCCCATTACCGATGAAAAGGCGCGCTGGGCGGCCTGCATGACGTCGTTGGCGGGAACGTAAACGATCTGGGTGCCGGAGGGGATATCTAATTGCCAGCCAAAGCCGCGATCGCGCCCGTAGATGGCTAACATTTCGGGTGGGGCAGCTTCGGGGGTGCTGTGGCAGCGCAGGCAACTTTGTTCGGTGAC
>DATNOW010000572.1:0-4778 GCA_036703515.1 Chroococcidiopsis sp. | reverse complement strand
CGAGCGGTAGCTGTCGGGCGACTGGTAGTAGTGGCTTTGGCTGCTGTGTCCATTGGAATTGCCATTAGCGCTATTGCTAGTGCTGCTGTTAGCGCTACCGTGGCCGTTGGCAGCACCGTGGCCATTCTGGCTGCTGTGACCATTCTGGCTGCTGTGACCATTGGAGCTGCTGTGGCTATTGGGGCTGCTGTAGCTATGGTGCGTGCTGTGCCCGTTTTGCGTGCTGTGCCCGCTTTGGGAATAGTGGCTACTTTGGGCATGCTGACTGCCCTGAGACTGGTGAGTGCTCTGGTGAGCACTCTGGTGATTGCTTTGGGGCGATTGGTAATAGGAATAGTGGCGCGGCGGTCGGTAATAGCTGTTTGAGGTGTAGCTACTCGACGACTTGGATGCCGTTGCAGGAGATTGAGACGCCTGATTTTTAAGGGTTTGCTGGTGCGATCGCAGCTTTTCGCGGGCCTGATTCAGCTCTTTCAGCTTTTCTTGGGCCTTGTCGTGCAGCCGAGTGTTGTCCTTGGGAATGCGATCGGGATGCCAAATGAACACCAAGTCTTTATAAGACTGGTTGATTTCCTCCATTGAGGCTCCAGGCTCTAAATCAAGGACTCTGTAGCAGTTCTCCAGATCGTTCATTTTCACCAGGATACTATCATCCAGCAGTAGGCGAGCGTTCGGTTAATTCTGTTCAGTCAGTGGGCTCAGTGAATTCTGTTCTGTTAATTCACTGGATCAGTTAATTCAGTCGATCAATTGCCGAGCAATTAATGTTGATCGATTATGTTGGGTCAATTCTATAGGGTGATATTGCAGAGTGGGCAAGTTGCTTAGGCAGAATACAGATTTGAACCCCAGATTCGGGGGATTTGCTTCATTTAACGCAACACAGGGCGCACATCGGGCGCGGATATAGGGCGCATATAATCAGGGCGCATCACAGGTCAGACGCGCCGTGCTTGCTGGGTTGAGACCAAACGCCTAATCAATATGTCTACTCAACATACTGACATACGCCACGCTGATGCCAACACCCCTTCATGAACCAACACAGCGAGCAGGTAGAATACAGGGGATTAAATCAGCGATCGCCCATTTTTGGCATCTTGGCGCGATCGCTCCAGCGCTTGTAAACAGCGGACGGCGAGTTTTAGCTCATGCTTTATAGGCGATCGCTAGTCAATTCATAAGAAATCCTAAAACATCGCATTCCCATCGCGCCAAAACTTAGGCTACTATCTTTATCAATAGAGTTTTTGCTTTGCTTATCCCCGATTGAATAGATTAAAGTCTATTGAATCGATGGAGAAAGGGCACCATTAGTTTTCATCTATCAGCCCGGTCGCGTCGATCGGCGCTAAATTGATGCGGCTGACTGCCTGCCCCATGTAGGTAGAGCCGCATCCAACCGCAATACTTCTCCGTTTTAGATCGTCTGTTTTGGGTCAGCGCTACCGGCTGTCCTCAGGTTTGTTTACCTCACTTTTGATCAAAGGCTTGCACCGATGACTCTGTTTCTTGCACAAACGGCCTGGTTGATACCCTGCTACCCCCTTGTGGGTATGGTGCTGTCAGCGCTGTGGTTTCCATCGATCACGCGCCGCACTGGCCCGCGCCCGGCGGGTTATGTCAACATCATCTCAACGTTTCTTTCGCTGACCCATGCGCTGTTTGCGTTTTCGGCGCTGTGGCAGCAGCCTGCCCAATATCTTTCGTTGACCTGGGTAAAGGTAGCAGGGTTTGACCTGACGGTTCCAATCGAGATTTCGGCACTCACCGTAGGGGCGATCATCCTGATTACAGGGCTCAACTTTTTGGCTCAGGTTTATGCGGTGGGCTACCTCGAAATGGACTGGGGCTGGGCGCGGTTTTTCTCGCTGCTAGCGCTGTTTGAAGCCGGCATGTGCGCCTTAGTGCTGTGCAATTCACTGTTCTTTGGCTACATGATTTTGGAAATCTTGACGCTAGGAACTTACCTGCTGATTGGCATCTGGTTTAACCAGTCATTGGTGGTAACGGGGGCACGCGATGCCTTTCTGACCAAGCGTATTGGTGACTTGTTTTTGCTGATGGGGGTGCTGGCGCTCTATCCTCTAGCCGGTACCTGGAACTATGACGAGTTAGCGGTGTGGGCGAAAACGGCCCATGTGGATCCAACCGTCGCAACCTTGGTGGGTTTGGCGCTGCTGGCGGGGCCAATGGGCAAGTGCGCCCAGTTTCCGCTGCACCTGTGGCTCGACGAAGCCATGGAAGGGCCAATGCCGGGTAGCATTTTGCGGAACTCGGTGGTGGTGGCTACGGGGGCGTGGGTGTTGATTAAGCTAGAGCCGGTGCTGGCTCTGTCGCCTACGGTGCTGACGGCGGCGATCGCCATTGGCGGATTGACGGCTTTAGGGGGCACGCTGATTGCGATCGCCCAAATCGACGCCAAGCGCGCCTTGTCGTACTTGGTTAGCGCCTACATGGGTTTAGTGTTCATTGCCGTCGGTGCGCAGCAAGTCGACGCCGCCTATCTGATTGTGTTGGTTCACGCCGTAGCAATGGCCACGCAGATTACAAGCACGGGTTCGATCATTCTCAACTGCATCACCCAAGACTTGACACAACTGGGTGGGCTGTGGAGCCGTCGTCCGGTGACGGGGCTATCGTTTATTGTGGGGGCACTGGGCTTAGTGGCGTTGCCGCCCCTGGGTGGATTTTGGGCCTTGCTCGAGCTGGCCGACGGCCTATGGCGGACGCGCCCACTGCTATTTGGCTTTTTGCTACTGGTGAATGCGTTGGCAGCTTTTAGTATGACCCGCGTGTTTGGTCTGATTTTTGCCAACAAGATCAATCCGATGACCGTCCGCGCTCCCGAAAATCTATGGGCTGTGACCCTGCCCATGACGGCCCTGGCCGGTCTGACCTTACACGTGCCGATTATTTTGCAAAGTCTGTCGCTGCTGCCCAATTGGGCCGTCCTCGACAAAGATGTAGCGCTGATGCTGACTTGGTCGAGCATTTTGGGGTTGAGCCTAGGGGCCATTGTCTACATTGGCAATGTGATTCCCAAGCCGGTGCGCTTGCCCTGGCAACCGCTGCAAGACCTGCTGGCCTACGACTTCTACACCCCCAAGCTCTACCGCTCTAGCGTGGTGGGCGGTGTCGATATCCTCTCCCGCGTTACCGATTGGTGCGATCGCTACTTGGTCGATGGGTTGGTCAACCTGGTGGGCATCACTTCGCTGTTTAGCGGCGAAACCCTAAAGTATGGCAACACCGGCAAAACCCAGTTTTATGCTCTCACCATTGCCGTTGGCATTGTGGTCATCACTTTGATTTTGAGCTGGTCGCTGCTGTCTAGTCTGTCGTTGACGGTGGGGGGCATCGATCTCAAACAGGTGCTCAGCTTCGTGTTCTAGACGGTGTTGGTTCTGTCCTCAGCGCTGAGGTAGCGCTGAGGCAGTGCTGAGGTAGCGCTTAAGTTTTTTGTCCCTCATCCCATCTTTTACATTTGCCATGCTTAGTACTCTGATTTGGTTGCCCATAATTGGGGCGGCAGTGATTGCATTCTGGCCTGGGCTAGCGGCTCAGCGATCGCGGCTCGGTGCCTTGGTGATTTCCAGTTTGGTGTTGCTGTGGACGCTGTTTCTGCTGTTGCAGTTTGACATCACGACTCCCGGGCTACAGTTCCAAGAATATTTGCCCTGGATCGAAACCCTAGGCATGAACTATCAGCTCGGCATTGATGGTTTGTCCCTGGTGTTGCTGGTGCTCAATAGCTTCCTGACCTGGATTGCCATCCTGTGCAGCAGCGAACAAACCGAACGTCCCCGCTTGTTTTACTCCCTGATTTTGTTGATCAATGGTGGGGTGGCCGGTGCCTTTGTGGCCCAAAACCTGCTGCTGTTCTTCCTCTTCTATGAGCTAGAGCTGGTGCCCTTCTACCTGCTGATTTCGATCTGGGGTGGGGCCAAGCGCAGCTACGCCGCCGTTAAGTTTTTGATTTATACCGCTGTTTCTGGCGCGTTGATTTTGGCGGGTTTCTTAGGGCTGGTCTGGTTGAGCGGCGCGTCGAGCTTTGCCTACGATTCGGTGCTGGGTCAAACGCTGCCCGTCGGTCTACAGATTGCGCTGCTCTGCTTGTTGACCATCGGGTTTGGTATCAAGATTCCCCTCGTTCCCTTCCATACCTGGCTGCCGGATACCTATGTGGAAGCCTCAGCCCCGGTGACAATTTTGCTCGGTGGCGTATTGGCTAAGCTTGGCACCTACGGTGTGTTTCGGTTTTGCTTGGGGCTATTTCCCGATGTTTGGCCTACGGTGGCACCCTACCTGGCGATCTGGGGAGCGATCAGCATTATGTATGGAGCCGTAGCGGCGATCGCCCAAAAAGACATCAAGCGTATGGTTGCCTACAGCTCCATCGGGCACATGGGTTACATCCTGCTGGCGGCCGCGGCAACCACTCCCCTAGCTGTAGTGGGCGGCATCTCGCAGATGGCGGCGCACGGGTTGATTTTGGCCATCCTGTTTCACCTGGTGGGCTTGATCGAAACCAAAGTTGGCACCCGTGACCTCGATGTGCTGAACGGCTTGATGAATCCCATTCGCGGCCTGCCTGCGATCGCCTCGCTGCTAGTGTTGGGCGGCATGGCCAGTGCTGGCATTCCTGGGCTAGCGGGCTTCATCTCTGAGTTTCTAATTTTCCAAGGCAGCTACGCTACCTTCCCAAGTCCTACTCTACTGGCTGTCGTCGGCACTGGGTTAACCGCCGTCTACTTCGTGATTTTGCTCAACCGCAC
>DATNOW010000571.1:0-12704 GCA_036703515.1 Chroococcidiopsis sp. | reverse complement strand
ACCCCAGTTTGAGGTCGGCAAAGCCAAAGTCGGTAAAAAAGGAGTCGTTCGCGATCTGGCCGATCAAGCCTGGGCGATCGCCCAGGTCTTAGACGCGGCGAAAACGCTGGGCTGGCACTATGCGGGCCTAACCTGGTCGCCCTTGCTCGGGCCTGCGGGCAATATCGAATATTTGCTGTGGTTACGTATGGATAACACGGCGATCGCCCCCGATATCAACACGTTACGTCAGCTGACGCAGCAGGCCTATGACACCCTCCACGCCAAGTCTGCGCCTGCACCCACAGACGAGTCAACGCCCGATCTGCCGCCCGATCTGCCATCCGAGCCATCTGATCGGTCGCCTGCACCAGACGAATCCCATTAATCCATGACTTATGCGCAATAAATGGTCTGGGGGGGCATCCCTATTTCTCAGAAATTGCGGTAATGTAAATCGGGCATCTTGATTTGTCTGGGGGCTATAGCAGTCAAGATGCCCACCCCTATTGCTTAGACAAATAAAAAAGAACCCTAAAAGCGGTCAGTCAAACCGATCGGAATTGACAGTTTTGGGAACGTTTTTGGCCGTATTCTCGGGTGGTTCGTTTCAAATTACCACCGGGTCTTCAGGACATAGTTCTTTAGGACACAGCCTTTTTTGCCCCTTGCGCTCTAAACCCTTGCGCTCTAAACCATTGGGGACAAGAGGTACAGGGTAGGTCTACGGTCAAATCACCGGGATTAGCCCAAATGGGTGATGACTTTCACTTTATATTTGTTTACTGTCTTAATTCAATACGCTGCTATTCTGGGCGCGATTGTTATACCCGCTATTTCCCGGCTCTAACCCTTTAGTAACTGCTGTAATTCTGCTTGTGGGGCTCTGCTTGCGGGGCTATTGATTGCACACCGTTTCACTCTTGTGCAGCACGCCGTAGCCTCTCCAGTTCATATGGGCTGTTCTGAAAACGTACCGAATCAGATCATCAGATACTTCATGTGACACTGCTCCGTGGTGCTGCTTAGCAGCGGCTGAACCGTTTTCCAGCAGTTGCCCGATGTCTATGACCAGCGGAAGGCGATCGCAATGCTCCTCCCTACCATTGGTAATGCTGATTTGTGGTAATGCTGACTTGATCAGGTTGAAGACGGCTCAAGCGTTTTCCTATGTCTCCACAGCCTAAGTACCCTACAGCCTAGAGTAATAGGGTTGACCTTGCTTTTCTGCACACCTCCTCCATGTCATCTCAAAGGCTGCTTGATCCAGAAGCGGTTTGCCCCCCAAAGCTCTCTAACGCAAACGCTGCTTAATACTGCCTAGCATAGTGATTGCTTGAGCAACAGTCATTTGTTTCAGCCCCCTTGCCTGCCCTTGGTCGCCCATTCACGACTTACTACCCTGGATTCACCGGACATGACATCGCCTGATACCCCCAACTACCCTATGGTGCCCTCTGATTCGCTACAAGCGAACGCTGAGCAGCCATTAACCAACCCATCCAACCCATCCCCCAAGGCCCCTTGGCTGATTGCTGCTGGTCTCGGATTGCTGCTGCTCAGCGGTGGCGTCGGCTGGTGGTTTTTGCAGGCAGGGCGCAGCAACGCGCCGGGGTTTGGTGCCGCAGGCCAGGGATTGCCCGTCAAGCTAGAAACCGTCAAGCAAGAGCAAATCGAAGAGACATCCGAGTTTGTCGGCTCTCTCGAAGCGCAAGAGTCGGTGGTGCTTAAACCCGAAATCGAAGGTCGCGTTAGCCAGTTTTATGTCGCCCCCGGTGACTTTGTCGAGGCAGGTGCGCCGCTGGTGCAGCTCAGCGCCACCAAGCGGCAGGCCGAATTTGCCAGCGTTTTAGCAACGGTCAACTCGGCCCGGGCGGCTCAATCCAGTGCCGCTTCTGAACTTCAAGCGCTGCAAGCAGAACGCGACTCGGCCGCAGCCGACCTCCGGCTCAAAGAAGCCGACTATCGGCGCATTGCTAGCCTGGTCGACGATGGCGTTTTGGCCCGCCAAGAGCTAGATGTGGCAGTGCGCGATCGCGAATCCGCAGCGGCTAGCCTCAATGCTGTCAATCGCCGCATCGAAGCCTCCCGCGCCGATCTGGCCGAATCCCAGGCCGGGCTACGCGAAGCCCAAGCCAATGCGGCTTTGGCCGATGCCGAGCTGCAAGACACCACCGTGTTTGCGCCCTTTGCCGGCATTGTGGGCGATATTCCGGTTAAACTGGGCGATTTTGTCAGCACGACTACCACCCTCACCACCGTCACCCAAAACAGCACCCTTGACCTGCGGATTTCGATACCGCTAGAACGCCGGGCCCAGATTCGACCAGGCTTGCCCGTCAAGCTCTCCGATGCCCAGGGCAACGAATTGGCGATCGGGCAGCTCAGCTTCATTTCGCCAGCGGTCAATGCCAGCGCCCAGAGCATTCTGGTCAAGGCCACCTTCAATAACGCCAGCGGCCAGTTGCTCAACGGGCAATATGTCCGGGCGCGGGTGCTGTGGAGCCAGAAGCCAGGTGTGCTGGTGCCCAGTTCGGCAATTTCCCGCGTGGCGGGTCAGGCCTTTGTGTTTGTAGCCAAAGAAGCCGAGCCCAGCCCAGAGGCTACAGCGGGTCAGCCCTCTGCCGGTCAATCGCCCGCTTCCGGGCAGCCGATGCTCGTGGCCGAACAGCGCGAAGTGACATTAGGAGCGCTCCAGGGCGATCGCTACCAGATTTTAGAAGGATTGCGTCCGGGTGAGCGGATCGTCGTCTCCGGCATCCTCAATTTGTCGGATGGGGCTCCGATCATGCCCGAAGCTCCGGCGGCACCGTCTCCCTCTCCCGCCCCCGGCAGCTAATCCGCGTGAATCGGCTGCGATCAGTGTTCTGCTTAGAACACGCCTATTCATTAGCATTCACAATCCCCTCCCCCGATCCTCATGTTCTCCAACTTTTTCATCAAGCGACCGGTTTTTTCCATCGTCCTCGCGCTGATTATTCTGCTGGTTGGAGCCATCAGCATTCCGTCGCTACCGATCGCCCAATACCCCAACATCAGCCCTACGCAGGTCACCGTTGCGGCCAACTACACCGGAGCGAGTGCCGAAATCGTGGAAAGCAGCGTCACCAACATCCTAGAGCGCGAAATCAACGGGGTGCAGGGCGTTCGCTACATTTCTTCGAGCAGCACCAACAGCGGCTTTAGCAACATCACCGTCACCTTTGACTCGTCGCGTGACCCCGATCTGGCAGCCGTAGACGTGCAAAACCGGGCCTCTTCGGCGATTCCCCAACTGCCGGAAAGCGTGCAGCGCACAGGCGTAACGGTAACCAAAGAAAACAGCAACTTCTTGCTGGCGATCGGGCTGTTTGCCGAAAACGGCGAGTACAACAGCTTGTTTCTGAGTAACTACGCTGACCTCTACATGGTGGATGCGATCAAGCGTCTCAAGGGGGTCGGGGGCGTTCAAATCTTTGGTGAACGCAAATACGCCATGCGGCTCTGGCTCGATCCAAATCGCCTAGCCAGCCGTAACTTGGTGCCCCAAGACGTCGTTGATGCCCTGCAAGAACAAAACATCCAGGTCGGGGCTGGGCGGATTGGCCAACCCCCCAACGATGGCGAGCAGCAATATCAGCTCGATCTGCGGGCGGTCAGCCAAATGAAAGATCTGACAGAGTTTGATCAGATGGTGATCAAAACCGAGGCAGATGGCACTCTGGTGCGTCTCAAAGACATCGGACGAGCCGAGCTAGGAGCCGAAGACTACAGCACCTTCCTGCGCTATCGCGGCAAAGAGGCCGTAGGTCTAGGGGTGACGCAACTGCCGGGCAGTAATGCCCTAGACGTGGCCCGTGAGGTCAAGGCAGAGATTGCTAATTTGGCCAAATCCTTCCCGCCAGGACTCAACTATCAGGTTGCCTTTGACACCACGCTGTTTGTCGAAGAGTCGATGTCAGAGGTGATTAAGACTCTGATAGAGGCGATTTTGCTGGTGGTATTGGTGATCTTCGTCTTCCTGCAAGACTGGCGGACGACGCTGATTCCGTCGATTGTGATTCCGCTGTCGCTGATCGGCACCTTTATCTTTGTTAAAGCCTTTGGATTTTCGATCAATTCGCTGACGCTGTTTGGTCTGACGTTGGCCACCGGGATGGTGGTCGATGACGCCATCATCGTGGTTGAAAACGTCAGCCGTCTGATTCAGCAAAAAAACTTTAGCCCCAAACAGGCGGCGATCGAGTCGATGCGCGAGTTGGGCAGTGCGGTCATTGCCACATCGCTGGTGCTGATGGCGGTGTTTGTGCCGGTGGCCTTTTTCCCTGGCACAACGGGGGCGCTCTATCGCCAGTTTGCCCTAACGATCGCCTTCTCCATTGCGGTGTCTACCCTGTTTGCTCTGACCTTAACGCCATCGCTGTCGGCCCTGCTGCTGCGGCAAGGGCAACAGCCTCCCGCCTGGCTGAGGTGGCCGTTTCGCCAGTTTAACCGCCTGCAAGAATGGTGGACCAAGGGATATGGGCGATCGCTCGGCGGCCTGGTTGCGCTAAAGTATGTCGTCGTGGGCGTGTTTGTCGTGCTGCTAGGGCTGACGGCCTTTATGTTTGCGCGAGTGCCCAGCGGCTTTTTGCCCGAAGAAGATCAAGGCTATTTTGTCACTATCATTCAGGCTCCCGAAGGGGTTTCGCTCAATTACACCGATGAGGTGATGAAAAAGGTCGAAGCCGATCTGCTGGCCCTGCCCGAAGCGCTAGGGGTATTTGCCATTGGGGGCTTTAGCTTTAGCGGCAGCACCGCCAATAACGGCATTATCTTTACCACGCTCAAGCCCTGGGACGAGCGGACGCGCCCCGACCAGTCGGTGCAGGCGATTATTGGCAGTCTGTTTCCTAAGTTTTTGTCAATTCCAGAGGCGCGGGTTATTCCAATCAACCTACCGCCGATTCAGGGGTTGGGCACCTACGGGGGCTTTAGCTTCCAATTGCAAGATCGACGCGGCGGCGGCGGGCTCGACGGCCTGGTGCAAACCATGGGGCAAATTATTGGCCAAGCCAACCAAACCCCTGGGCTCCAAGCTGTGTTTACCACCTTTGCGGCCAATACGCCGCAGATGCTGGTGGAAGTCGATCGCAATACGGCCAAAGCTCTCGATGTTAACGTGGATGATATTTTTGGCACGCTAGAAACATCGATCGGGTCGCGCTATGTCAATGACTTTACCTTTGGGCAGCGCAACTATCGGGTCTACGTCCAGGCTGATGAGCAGTTTCGCTCTAAGCCCGAGGATGTTGGTCAGCTCTACGTCCGATCGGGACGGGGCGAGATGATTCCGCTCAGCACGCTGGTCAAACTGACGCCGACCACCGGGGCGCAGAATATCAACCACTACAACCTGTTCCGCTCGATTGAAATCACAGGTTCGGCGGCTCAAGGCTACAGCTCAGGCGATGCCATCACCAAAATGCAGGAACTGGCCGCTAAAATCATGCCTCCGGGTTTTGGCTATGAGTGGTCGGGCACCTCACTCGAAGAAATCGAGTCGGGCGGTCAGGCTCCGCTAATTTTCGGGCTGGGTCTGGTGTTTGTGTTCTTGGTGCTGGCAGCCCAGTACGAGAACTTTATTGACCCGCTGATCATTATGCTAGCCGTGCCCTTGGCTATTTTGGGGGCGCTGTTGGCCCAGTCGCTGCGGGGCTTGGTCAATGATGTGTATTGCCAAGTGGGGCTGGTGATGTTGATTGGTCTGGCCAGTAAAAACTCAATTCTGATTGTGGAATTTGCCAATCAACTCCGGGCAGAGGGGTTGCCGATCGCCAAAGCGGCTGTTGAAGCCTCAAAAGAGCGCCTCCGACCGATTTTGATGACGGCCTTTTCCACCTTGGTGGGTATTTTCCCGCTGGCGACAGCGACGGGGGCGGGTGCAGGCAGTCGGCAATCGCTGGGGACAGCGGTATTTGGCGGTATGTTTGTAGCGACCTTCCTGACGCTGTTTGTGGTGCCCGTGCTGTATATCGTGGTGATTTCGATTAGCGATCGCCTCCTGAAGCGATCGCCCGATTCGTTCCCCGACCCAGAAGCGACTCCCTAAATCTGAACCCTATATCCCTCAAAAAAACCGGACATCCCATGGGATGTCCGGCTTTTTGCTAATCGCGCAAAACGTAACCCACACCGCGCACAGTTTGGATCAGGCGTTTTTCGTCGCGATCTTCGAGCTTGAGGCGAAGATAGCGAATATAAACTTCGATAATGTTGGAATCGCCCATAAAGTCGTAACCCCAGACTTCCTCCAGGATGCGATCGCGGGTTAACACCTGTTTGGGATGGGCCAAGAGATATTCCAGCAGATCAAATTCCTTTGCGGTTAGCTCAATCTGGCGATTATTGCGAAACACCTCCCGCGTGCGGCGATTCAGCGTCAGGTCTTCAAATTGCAGTTGGTCGACATCTTCTTCTTGGGTGCGGCGCAGGTGAGCCCGCACCCGAGCCAGCAGTTCTTCGATGCTAAAGGGCTTAACCACATAGTCATCCGCCCCGGCATCAAGGCCCGCGACGCGATCGCCCACCTCATCCTTCGCCGTCAAAAAGATCACCGGCACCTTACTCCCAGTCGCCCGCAAGCGACGGCAGACATCAACCCCCGACATTCCCGGCAGCATCCAGTCCAAAATCACCAAATCCGGCGTCGATTCCCGAGCCGTCGTCAGCCCCGATAAACCGTCATGCTCAACGCTAATACGATAGCCCTCGCAGCCCAGTTCCAATTCAATAAACCGAGCAAGCTTCACTTCATCTTCGACGAGCAGGATGTGTGCAGACATGGTTAGTTATGTTTATCCGAATAGGGTGGAAGGATGAAAGGGGACAGGGGAAAGGGGAAAGGCTAAAAGGCTAAGTCTCAGCCATTAGCGGCAACGCGATCACAAACGTGCTGCCGACCTTCAGTTCAGATTCGACCGTCAGCGTGCCGCCCATATTGTGGACAAGGGCTTTGGCGATCGCCAACCCTAGACCTACACCGCCCGTAGAGCGGGCGCGGGATGGATCAACCCGATAGAAGGGGTCAAAGATGCGCGCTTGATGTTCCAAGGAAATGCCACAGCCGCGATCGCACACCTGAATCACGGCCTGGTCGCGATCGCGATAGAGCCGCAGAGTAATCGGCTGATGTTCCGGCGACGCCTGGATCGCATTTTTCACCAGATGCATCAAAACATGGCTGAGATAGTGGCGATCGCCCATAACCACTAGTGTCTGATCGGTGAAGTCTAGCCCAATCGTGTGCGCTCCCAGCGTTTCGGCCATGCCCGTCATACCCGTCACCACATCGTTGAGCACAATGGGCTTGAGGTCGAGTTGGGCCGTGCCGCATTCGGCCCGCGCCAGATCGAGCAGATCTTGCAGCAGTTGAATGGTGCGCTCCGTTTCAGAGGCCGCAATTTGCAGCGCCTCTTGCTGCTGGGGAGTGAGGTTACTGCCACGCTTTAAAGTGCTTTGCAAATAGCCATAGACCACGCTGAGGGGCGTGCGCAATTCGTGCGAAACGCCGTTGGTAAACTGGCGCTGCTGTTCCCCCGTTTTCGAGAGGCGATCGAGCAGATGATTCCAGGTTTGGGCCATTTCCTTGACTTCCCCCGGCATCTGGCTGGGGTCGAGCCACGCATCATCAGGATTGTTGACCGCATGATTGAGGGCAAACTTGGTTTCTCGCAGGGGTCGCAGCGATCGCCCAATCAGCCAGGCAATCACCACCGTCAGCACCGCGAGACCCAGCAGCGTGCTCATCCACAAACTGCGGGTTAAACCCGCCATCATGGTGTAGTCACTGGTGACGTCTCTGGCGATATACACCTGATCGCGCTGATTGTTGACCGGCAGCGGTACGCTACACCAGATGATGTAGTGGCCTTCAACCAAATCAATGCGGGGACTCGACGACGTGCGATCTAAGGCAAGCAATCCGGCATGGAGCGAAACATCGGGAAATGGGCGAGATTGGGCCACCACCACACCATCTGGCTGCTTAATCCAAACCCAGCGCTCGTGGGTAGACCATCGCACCACCAGGGTTTGCATATCCTGTAAAGACATCGATGGCGATGAACGCACCAAAGGGTCTTGCGGTAGGCGAGCTACGACACTTTCGATATCGTTGCCGTGGGTATCAAAGATCATTTGCTGCGTCTTCCACCCTGTCCACAGCGTTAAACCGCCAAGACCCAGTAAAGACGCCACTGTAATGAAAAAAGTTAACCGAAATTGCAGCGACGATAGATCAAACCGCTTGGATTTGCTCAACTGGTTAAACGCCTTGGCGATCGCATCCATGACCATGCCTGACTATGGTGTTGTGATAGAGGGTTGACGGCTGAAAGGGCATGTGATCAGTGCATTCAGAAACGGGCAAGGCTCATTGTCTAACCGCACCTATTGTCTCTATTGACGACCCATAGTGCTTAAGATTAAATCCTTTTTTAAGCATGGAGGGGAAAACACCCTGGTTAATTCAGCGTTAATCAAGTGTTCACTAACCGAGTAGCAAGAGCATCACCCAAAGACGTCGGCATCATATAGGGTTGGTCAAAGTTAGCCCCAAATCCTTGGCAGTAGGTTCGACAGATAGATTGATGGCAGTAGGTTGGTGGCGGTAGGTTCAACAGATAGATTAATGGCAGTAGGTTCGACAGATAAAGATTGGCAAGGTTGGGCTTACTTTCTCCATTCAAACTGAGCAACCTGAGAATTAAATGAAAATCTGACAAGTTTCGGGTTAATAAATCGGGTTAATAAATCAGCCGCTTCACCCGATTGGTGGATTCAAACCGTTTTGCCCAGCAACTTTACCCAGCGACTTTGCCAGCAACTTTGCCCAGCGACAATAATAGTTTTCCGTTTAAGTTGCCCCGAATGGAGCATCATAACTATCCACTGGGATGAATTCAAAGCGCGTGGCATTCTTTACAGTGGAATTTGCAGTGGAATTTGCACTGGGATTAGCGATGGAGTTTGCGATGGAAACTATGGAGGGCGCGCTGTCGTCAACTGTTGCAGAGGTGAACTATTGCAGAGGTGAACTATTGCAGAGGCGCAAGCAAGACTAACCCTGAGGATCGTAGATTAAATAGAACGCAGATTTTATGGGTGGTTTGAGCCGCTAAATTGGCCCCGTGCCAAGGGGACTGGGCAAACCTCGCCCCTGCCTGATATCCAACCTTATCTAATTACTACTCCTGAGGAATCACGGCTGCATCCAATCCTGCTGCGTTCAATCCTTCTGTGTCAAACCTCAAACTCGCCCTCAAATCAAAAAAAGCTTAAATTAGTGCCAAATCTGATGACTTTTTAAGCTTGGAATGTAACTTATTTAACTCTCAATTAAGGATGAACCAACGTGGCGTTTCTTGATGACTTTTTATCTGGAATTAGCAACATCTTTGGCGGCACGCTAGCAGGTACCGCTTTTAACTTTGGGGCCACCGCACTACTCGATGGACAAGTGCGAGTCGGTACCGCCAAAGACGACCGCTTTGATGGCAGCAGCAAGGGCGATCGCTTTGATGGCCTAGGCGGCGATGATGAGCTATTTGGTAAAGCGGGCGACGACTTGCTGATTGGCAGTGGCGGTGACGACATCTTAGTCGGCGACGATGGCGACGACGAACTGCGGGGCGGCAGCGGCAGAGACATCCTCACAGGCGGTGACGGTGAAGATGACCTGCGCGGCGGCAACGGCAACGATCGCATCGGCGGCGGCGGCGACAATGATGGCCTCGAAGGCGACGACGGTGACGATGTCTTGCGCGGCGAAGGGGGCGATGACGAACTGCGGGGTAATGATGGCGATGACACCCTCAGCGGTGGAGCCGACAACGACTTCCTCAAGGGCGATGATGACAACGATCGCCTGCTGGGCGACTCTGGCAAAGATGACCTAGAGGGCGGCGACGGCAATGACACCCTGTTTGGGCAAAACGGCAACGATCGCCTCGATGGTGGCGAAGGCATCGACGTTCTCAATGGCGGCAACGACAACGACGCCCTCGAAGGCGGCAACGGCAGTGACACGCTGAATGGCCAAAATGGCAACGATGCGATTTTAGGTCAGTCGGGTGCAGACACCGCGACCGGCGGCTTTGGCGACGACCTGCTCGATGGCGGCAGCGGCAACGACTTGCTCTATGGTCAAACTGGCAACGACACGTTGGTAGGCGGGCAAGGCAATGATGTCCTCTCTGGCGGCACAGGGGATGACCTCCTCTCGGCAGGGGGTGGCAGCGATCGCTTCACCGGGGGCAGCGGCCGCGATACCTTACTGCTGGCTAAGGGCACCAGTTTTATCACCATTACCGACTTCCAAAACGGCACCGATCGTTTGGCCCTGGCCCGGGGCACCTCCCTCGGCAGTCTCAAATTCCGGCAGCGCGGCACCGATACCATCGTCAGTTTCAATACGGATGTGTTGGCGGTCCTCAACAACACAACGGTGGGCCAAATCACCACAGCCGACTTTACGTTTGTGTAGTCTGCACCGAACCAGAGGTTCTGTAGCATTTTTGTAACAGATTATTAACGCTCCCGTTACGGGCCTGAACTCTGCATACTCCTGCATAAACCTGATCCGCCTGCCCTTAGTCGACACCCTCGACGAGCGGCAGGCGTTTTTTGTGCGGGGTGATGGATACAGCCGATGCAGGAGATACCGGATTCCGCGAGATTCATGTCCAAATCTTAACAATTGGTGAGTAGTCCCTCGCGAGGGCGATCCCCACATTACAAACCCTCAAGCTATATCAAAAGGAATACTTAGGCCAAAACACAAAAATGGGCGATCGCCGCAAACCCTTACGGCAGAAGCTTGAACAGGCGATCGCACAAACGTCTTGCCCCGCCCTCTCAAAAACATCGCAGCCTCACACTGATGAAATTGCAGACAAAATTCTGCACACAAGGTGTCACTAAAGTTTAATTAACTTAACAATTCGGGGTATCCTAAAGGAGTAAGTAAATGTTCTCATCGAACCTGACTTCGAGATTGCTTAGTCTGTCAAGAAAATTCTTCTGGGAGCAATCCAAGGGCATTCTCCTTGGGCGCTAGGTTGACTCACTCCATTGTTCTCTCTAAGTTCCCGCTGCTTCATTGACCCAGCCCGAAATTAAGAGTCTCTGTCACTGGTCTAGCCTCCCCCACCGGATTCATTCGCCTCTTCGCAGACTGAGCACGGTTAGCACGGTTGCCCGCATCCTCATCGTCCGTGCAGCCTGAGTCCCCTCAATCCCCACACGCTCTGGGAAGGCTTTCATGATGGATATCCAAATTCCATGGCTAACAGTCTTAATCGTCTTTCCGCTGATTGCGGCACTCCCCATTCCTCTGATTCCTGACAAAGAAGGAAAGACCGTCCGTTGGTATACCCTAGCCGCAGGGATGACCGAATTCTCCTTAATGCTTTATGCCTTCTGGAAAGACTACGACCTCCACAACGCGTCTTTTCAGCTTGTTGAACATTACGCTTGGATTCCTCAAATTGGGCTTGACTGGTCGATTGCGGTTGACGGTTTATCCATGCCATTGGTAATTCTGACAGGGCTGATTACCACCCTCGCCATTTTTGCCTCTTGGAAGATTACTCACAAGCCTCGCCTGTTCTACGTCTTGATGCTGGTGATGTACAGCGCCCAAATTGGCGTATTCGTCGCCCAAGACTTCTTACTCTTCTTCCTGATGTGGGAACTAGAGTTGGTGCCGGTCTACCTGTTGATTTCAATCTGGGGTGGCTCCAAGCGCCTCTACGCCGCGACCAAGTTCATTCTCTACACGGCTTTGGGTTCGGTATTCATTTTGGTAGCTGGCTTGGCCATGGCTTTTTATGGCGACACAGTCACCTTCAACCTGCACGACTTGGCGGCTAAAGATTACTCTCTGCCGTTTGAGCTGCTGACCTATGCGGCGCTGCTCGTTGCCTTCGGCGTCAAGCTGCCGATTTTCCCACTGCACACGTGGCTGCCCGATGCTCACAGTGAAGCGCCCGCCCCCGTATCGATGATTTTGGCCGGTGTGCTGCTCAAGATGGGGGCTTACGCGCTGATTCGCTTCAATATTGAGCTGTTGCCCGCTGCCCACATCTACTTTGCGCCCGTGCTAGCAGTGCTCGGTGTCGTCAATATCATCTACGCTTCTTTCACAGCCTTTGCCCAGCGCAACCTCAAGCGCCGCTTGGCTTACTCCTCCATCGCCCACATGGGTTTCATCCTGCTTGGCATTGCCTCCTTCTCTGACCTGGGTATCAGCGGCGCGGTGCTGCAAATGGTGTCCCACGGTTTGATTGCAGCGGCTCTGTTCTTCCTGACGGGCGTGGCTTATGAGCGTACCCACACCCTCTCGTTGGACGACATGGGTGGTTTGGCTAAGCGCATGCCCACTGTGTTTGCCCTATTTACCGCAGGCGCAATGGCCTCGCTGGCGCTGCCCGGCATGAGCGGCTTTGTCGGTGAGCTATCTATTTTCCTTGGGTTTAGCAGCAGCGACGCTTACAGCACCAGCTTTAAAGCTGTGATTGTCTTACTGGCTGCAGTGGGTGTAGTGCTATCGCCCATCTATCTGCTCTCCATGCTGCGGGAAGTGTTTTATGGCAAGGAAGGCGAAGCCCTGTCTGAGTCGTTCACCTTCACCGATGCCAAGCCGCGGGAAGCATTTATTGCTCTCTGTCTGCTGATTCCAATCATTGGCATTGGCGTCTACCCCA
>DATNOW010000570.1:0-8251 GCA_036703515.1 Chroococcidiopsis sp. | reverse complement strand
TGCTTTTGGATGCCCTCATAAATCGACTCCCACAGGCGCGGCACGCCCACCATATACTGGGGCTGAAAATCCTTGAGATCTTTTTTGACGTAGCGAATGTTGGTGTAGATCTGGGTGCAGCCGTTGGAAAAAATGAAGTATTCAAAGGTGCGCTCATAGCAGTGCCAGATCGGCAAAATACTCAGCACCCGCTCGCCAGACTGGGGTTGCACCACCGTCGGGCAGCCCAAAATTTGCGACACCAAGTTGCCGTGGCTGAGCATTACCCCCTTGGGCATACCCGATGTGCCCGAGGTATACATCAGGGTGGCCAAGGTATCAAGGCTGAGATTGACCGGCTGGAGGGAAGTTTCACTGCCCAGCGCCAGCAGTTGGCTAAAGGTCAGGATTTTGTAGGCCTCGGTCGGTTCGAGGGTTTCGTCAGACAGCACCACCACCGCTTGGATGGGCAGGTCGCGCAGCCCCGGCCGTAGGGTTTGGTAAAGCTCACGGTCTTGCACAACCAGGGCGATCGCCCCACTGTCGCGCAAAATAAACAGCAGTTCTTCGGTGGCCGCCTGGGCCCCCCGCACCACATTTGCGCCCCCCGCCAGCATAATGCCCTGGTCGGCCACGGGCCAGCGCGGGTTGTTGTCAGAAAACAAGGCCACGCGAGGCGGATAGCTATCTGCGGGGTCAACCATCACCCCCAACGCCTGGAGCCCAGCCGCAAACCGCTGCATTTGCTGATAAAGCTCGGCATAGGTCAGCTTCACCTCTGGTTTGGCATGGGGATCGATCACGGCCGTATTTTTTGCAAACCGCTCAGCCGCGATCGCCCACACCTCTGGGACAGCCTGAACATGGCGATAGGCCGCGATCGCGGTCGAAGCACTAGAAGCAAGGGGGCGACTCATGGACACACTCCAAGATAAGCAACGAAACAAGCAAAAACTGGCAGGACGCGAAATCACGCCATCGACTCATAGGCTAGTCTACAGAACGCTAGAATAAGCATTCGATAGGACAGAATAGCCATCCGTCTCTAAGCTGTCTTTATAACGCTATCGCTAATCCGCAGTCGTCAGTATCAAAAATTTTGGAGCGTATCTATGCCAAAAGCCACATGGAACGGTGCCGTAATCGCCGAAAGCGACCAGTGCCAAGTCGTCGAAGGCAACCAATATTTCCCCCCTGATGCCATTAAGGCAGAATACTTCCAGCCCAGTGACACTCACACCACCTGTCCATGGAAAGGCACAGCCAGCTACTACAATGTCGTCGTGGATGGCCAGGTCAACAAAGACGCTGCCTGGTACTACCCCACCCCCAAAGATGCCGCCAAAAACATTGAAGGATACATTGCCTTTTGGCGGGGTGTTAAGGTAGAAAGTTGAGCGAGTCTAGCCAACTGAGCTGATCCAGCCAGGTGAGCTGATCCAGCCAGGTGAGCTAGTCTAGCCAAAAACAGTGATCCTCCCGATCCCAGCCCGCAAATCCCAGCCAAGGGATTTGTGGCGACCCTGACTCCTCTCGGCTCAACCGTGGGCAACCTAGGTTGTATCACCGATTACATGGCGTCAGCGTCGGTGTGTGATCCTTTGCTTTTCAACACCATGACAGATTTTTGGCGAATATTTGACGGATGTTTGACGAATATTTGACAGATTTTTGGCAGATATTTGGTCAATGTCATCATGGTGCGATTAGGCCACACCGCTTCATTCCGCACGGTTCTATCCTGAACCGCTGTGCAACCACTCGAAAACAGTGGTTGACCGTGGTTGAATGAATGGTTGAATAACAGAGGTGTGTTCTATCGTCTTGCTCTCCGTGTTTGCACAGGGTTTGCACCAGTGTTTGCACGAGGCAAGGCTAGGTCGAGAGGCGATCGGGAAGCGATCGCAGCCTCAATCGCAGCCTCACCAGAACGTTACTAACGTGTTGTTTGATTCGGTTTACGCAGCAGTTTGTTAGTCGCGTTCATCCCATAAGGGTCACGGTCTGATAAAATTCTGCTGAACATTTTTACGAGGGTAATGCAAGTCGATAGTCTGCCCGCTCAGTCAACCCCAGCCATTTTAGATGCGCTGCCCAACCCGTCCGTCCCTGAGGGTGCCTGCCCTCGCCGGGCACGGATGCAGATTGACTTGCTGCTCTTGGCAATCGAGGCGCTTGATCTTGGAGGATCAGAATCGTTCCTGGCGATCGCCAAAGAGCTAGAACTGCAAAGCATCATCCGCAATCGCGTTTCGCTATGGAAACTGCGCAGCAGTAACCCACTGCGTCGCTTTAGCCAACGCGATCCCATGAGTTTTTCGGCCGCCAAAGCCCTCGTGCTGATCACCTGCTATCAAGCGCGACGGCTGACGATTTTGATTCGTCAACTGTTGATTGCCCATCAGCAGCTCGACGAAAAGCAGCTATCGGCCGATCACCATTTTCGCTTAGCCGAATATCTAGAGCGGTTTCGGGCTCATTTTCGGGCGCGCATGAATCCTAAACGCGCCGCCGTAATGGCCTACAACACCGATGAAAAGCTAAATGCGCTGGCGCTCAGCTTGCTTAACAAGCTCTTGTTTTGCACGGGCACGTCAGGCGTGCAGCGCCTCTGGGTAAGTTTGTTTGATGGGGAAGTGTCATGATGACGGTTCAACGGCAATATAGCTTGCCCAACTGCACCTTAACCTTAGAAGGACTGGGCGATGATAGCGCCACCGCCAGCGCCACGGGACGTCCGCCGCTGACGCTGCTGACCCAGGCAGAATGTCGCTTTGTCGGATTTGAGCAATCGCTCTCCGGGGGGCGCGACTTTTTTGAAAGCCTGATCGCGGCCGCCAATCGCTATGCCCAAGAGTGTCTGAGCGGCGTCTCCCATAACTCTCCTCAGCACGGCAAGTCTGACATCGTGCAGTTGCACAAAACCGATACCAATGTGCATCGCCTGATCTTTCATCCCAAGGCTGAGTCCAGCAATGGTGGCACGGCCGCTGGAGCAATGACAACAGCAACAGCAACGGCGATCGCCCCGATTCAGCTCGATCTGAAAACGCTGCATGTGTTTGACTTGGTCGAAGCGGTCGATCAGTTTTTTGCCGATGCCCAAACCCTGCCCGACTGGAAGCTGACCATCGAGCCCATTTCTAAACGCGACACGGTCTCGCAAGAACCGATCGCCAAACGGGTTGTGCCTGCGGCCATTGGGGTTTCCAGCTTAGCAGTAGCGGCCACGGCGCTGTTTTTCTTGCCGGTGCCCGAAGTCCGCCGCCCAGAACCCGAGCCCACCACCCAAGCCTCTCCAACCGGATCGCCCAGCGCGGCCGCATCCCCCACAGAGGGCGCATCTCCGCCGCCCCAAGACGCTAGCGCATCGCCCGCTGCATCAGCCACTCCGAGCCCAGAGTCGCCGAGCCCAGAGTCGCCGAGCCCAGAGGCCGCTAGCCCAGCAGAGCCATCGCCGGTAGGGGCCGCCGAAGCCGGGCAAACCCTAGAACGCCTGCTCAACAGTGCCCCTGAAATTGCCGACACCGAAAAAATCGACCAGTTGGTCTTACAGGTGCGCAATAAAATTTCCGAGGCCTGGACACGGGACCATACCTTTAACGACGATTTAATCTATCGCCTCGGGGTAGCGGAAAATGGCGACATTTTAGGGTTTAAACAAACCAACCAAGCCGCCATCGACTTTACCAATCAAACGCCGCTGCTTGACTTGCTCTACCGCCCAGTAGAAGGAACCGTCAGCCAAGAGCCCATTGTCCAGCTTCGAGTGGTGTTTCGCTCGAATGGCGTGGTCGAAGTCAGCCCGTGGAATGGACGGCTAGAGCCCAGCAATCCTTAGCGTCTGGTGGGTTTACAAAACCAAGAAGAAACACAGAAGAAGCCTAAAAAGGGGCAAAGAATGCACTATTCTTTGCCCCTTCTAGGTTTTGATTTAGTTTCGGCTTGGACTTGGCTTGGACTTGGCTTGGACTTGGCTGCACCTCACTGATGGGCCTGGGGGCCTGCCCAAACGTTAGTCACCATCTGCCCAAAGGTAATCGGCTGATCTTCGAGGGCCAATAGGGTTTGGCCGCTGCTATCGACCGCCCACTGGTGCCATTCTTCTTCGCCCAGGTTGACCGTGCGAAACAGGACGCGATCGCCATGCACCTGGCTCCAGCCCAGGAGCACCGCATTGGTGTAGGCGATCCCAGCCGGAGCAATGGTGCGAATGTGGTTGAGGCGACGATCCCAGATCACAGCAAAGTCAGAGGCGATATCGGTACCAAAAATCGACTCAAATTCGCGAGCAAGAATGCGATCGCCCGTTTCTGACCAGGCGATCGGGATCAAAATGGCGATCGTGCCGATTTGCCCTGATTCGGGATCGGGATCGGATTTGAACGGATTTTCGGCAAAGGGAGACTCGGCCACAATCGTCTGTAAGTCGCCCGTTTTCAGGTTTTCGACAAACATGACGCTGCTGACTCGACTTTGGGTAAAGTCAGCCGAAACCTGCATCTGAATCCTGCTGTAGGCTGCATACTGCCGGTCGGGAGACAGCAGCGACGGGCTCCGGTAGTAGCGAATATTGTTGGAGGTGAAGGGCTTAACGGTGTCAGTCTGGGTTGCCATCACCCAATTCCAAGGGATGGGAAACGGACTGTTGAGCGGATCGAGTTGGAGGGATTGTTCCTTCATAGCCAGTGCCAGATAGACCGGATTACTACAGGTCAATACAGGGCTGTACAGGGCTGTACAGGTGAATACGGGTCAACCAAAATCAGAGCCAGCGATCGCGCCATCAAAACGGCCCAATCTAGACTGACTCGGTTAACCATCGAACTGCGTTGTCAGACCCTAGCAACTCCCAAACATACCAACCCATTGAGGAACACACTGGGCAACACTGTGCGGTAGATTGCCTGAGCTAAGCCGAGTTGCGGGTCTTTAAAAAACGCTTATTGGGAGTGAAAAGAATCTTTCTTGTCTTATGTATAACAACTGAAAGTGCCATTCTGGGGTGATAACTCAAAACTCTTTAACAGATTTAACGTTTGAGCCAACGGCTAGGCGGCGCTTCTAGCGCCATTGGAGCCCACTATCGACACCCCAATCACGCGTCCTGATGTGATCCCCGCGACACAAAGCAGGCCGTCAAATGGCTTTGCCGCTAAGCTGTAAGTCGCAATGGGGATAGACAGCGATCAAGTGAACCGCTACGCTTCTTAACGTCATGGTCTGCTAGGGTGGTTAGGGTTTGGATGGGCCGTGGTGACGGTCTTACCGATCCCCAAGATGCAGCTTTGCCCATCCTCGGGGGCACACAGTAGAACATACGCCCCCAACGCCCACCCAACGCCCAATTGACTGCGGTCTTACGAGGTGAATTATGACTGAAACCCCAACAACTCCCACTAGCCCAGCGCCCGCGCCTGCCAAACCCCAAAGCGGGGTGCGCTCGTTTTTGACGCTGGTGTTTCGACTGTTGCTGTTGGGGATCGGTGGCACCACAGCGGCGTTGGTCGGGGTGGCGATCGCCACGGTTTACCCCGATCAGTCTAGCGAGCCGCCCTTGGTAGAAACGGTGATGCGGCGATCGCAGGAGATTTTGCGGTCTGTGCAGGGGGGTGCAACGGTGCCGTCGGGTCAAGCCCCTGTGCTGCCTGCCTCACCCAGCGCCACGGGTTCACCCAGCGCCACAAGTTCACCTAGTGCCACAGGTTCACCCACAACCACAGATTCACCCACTACCACAGGTTCACCCACAACCACCGAGCCGGGAGCCGCCCCGATAGTATCTGCCTCCGTCAGCCAAACTGGCAGCCTGACAGTGACGCTACCCAGTGACGTACTGTTTACCGCCGATCAGCGGACGCTGCGCCCGGAAGCTAACCAAGTGTTGGATATTGTGGTGACCGATTTGCAAAACTATCCAGATTCGGAAATCCGGGTGGCGGTTTACACCGATGCCCAGGGGGATGTGGCGGGCGATCGCAACCGCACGTTTTCCCAGGCCCAGTCGATCAAGCGCTATTTGGCAGACAAACTGGGCGATCGCTACCACTGGCTGGTGGCCGGCTACGGCAGCCAAACCCCAATTGCCCCCAACGATACGCCCCTCAATCGGCAACGCAATCGCCGCATTGAAATTACGATCCAGCCCCGCCAGTAGCGCCTAGCGCCAATAACAAAGCACCAGTAGCACCAGTCAGCGCGCCCATGCTCAGGTTGCCGTCGCGCTGATGGGCTTGACCTGTGCCGTGCCCGAGTGCATCCGCCGATAGAGGGCGCTGTGGGGCAAGACCCGCAGCACCTCTTCGATGGTGGTGATACCCGCAGTCACCTTGGCGATCGCCGCCGAACGGAACGAGTGAAACTCGATATCTCGCAGATGGCGATGCAGTTGTGACATCGTGCCTTCGTAGATAATTTGGCGCACCACATCATCCACATTCAGCAGCTCAATAATCGCTTCACGCCCCATATAGCCCGACTGGAAGCACTTAGCGCAGCCCCGCCCCTTACGCCACGCCTTGGGATTGGCGTGAGCCGGGTCAATTTGCAGCACCTTCAGGTCTTTATCGGTGGGCGTATAGGGTTCGGCGCAGTGGGGGCAGACCCGGCGCACCAGTCGCTGAGCCACCACCCCCAGCAGCGCATCGCTAATTAAGCCCGGATCGGGGCCAATGTCTTTAAGGCGGGGAATGGCGCTGGGGGCATCGTTAGTGTGCAGGGTCGTCAGCACCAGGTGCCCGGTCAAGGCTGCACGCACCGCCGTTTCGGCCGTCTCTTCGTCGCGCACTTCCCCCACCATAATGATGTCGGGGTCTTGCCGCAAGATCGCCCGCAGCCCAGCGGCAAAAGTCATCCCGGCAGGTTCATGCACCTGGGTCTGGGTAATCCGCGGCAAAATGTATTCCACCGGATCTTCGACGGTGACTACATTGACATACTCAGTCGAGATGCTTTGGAGGCTGGTGTAGAGGGTGCTGGTTTTGCCCGAACCCGTCGGCCCGGTGTAGATAATCATGCCCTGGGGCTGACGCAGCCAGTGCTGGTAGATCTCTAGCGCCTTGGGCGTGAAGCCCAGCTCATCGATGGACGTAAACGGGTTTTCGCGCGGCAGCAGCCGGATTACCGCCTTTTCGCCACCAACGCAGGGCAGGGTGCTGACCCGCATATCAAGCCCCATGTTGACCTCTTGCCCCGAGCTATAGCGTTCGCCAATGCGCCCGTCTTGGGGGCGACGGCTTTCGCCAATATCCATCTCGCACATCACCTTGAGGGCAACAATGCAGCGGCGGCTGACGTCTAGAGGCAGCTTGGTAATGTCGCGCAAAATGCCATCGATGCGATAGCGGACGCGCAGCCCGTCTACCGCAGGCTCTAGGTGAATGTCACTGGCCCGGTTGCGCAGGGCCCCAGAGATGATGGTTTTGATGCGGCTGATTTGATCGACGGCTTTAGACAGATACAGCTCGGTCACTTCAGCGATATTTTCAGACTCGACTTCGCCAGTTAAGGGATTGACCAGAGGGTCGGAGCTGAGGCTGTCTTGATTATTGATGTTGTGGGTATGAAACCAGGCGCGATAGCTTTTTTCGAGGATGGGAATGATTTTGATTTCGGTTAGCGTCCGATCGCTCAGCCGACTGACCTCATCGGGGGAGAGCGCCACCGGGCTGCCCAAGTAGTAGCAATTGCGCCACAGCAGCAGCGGCACAACCGGCGGCAACGTCTGCGGGTCAGGAAATTCGCGCAAAAATCGGTAGCTGACCTCTCGATCGAGCATGTAGAGATTGACCGAGCCTTGATCGTTGACAAGCAGGTTGAGCGCTTGCTCACAGCTAATCTGGTGATTTCGCAGGCGTCGCCAAGCGGACAACACCTCTGGCGAATTTGAAGACGTTTGCATAAACAGTTGGCGTAGGCTGATTTACGGCGATTTCAGGATAGGGTGATACAGGCTATTTGACGTTAACTTAATTTGGCGGTCAGCGTCAGCCGTAGGAAAACGGGTTCATTCTACGTTGAGAGCAATTAAGCGCAGTTAAAAGCAGTTAAAAGCATTTACAAAGCAGTTGAGGGAATGCGTGTGGGTCAACTACAGCGACTGGCGATCGCCCCTAACCAGCAGTCTAACGGGCAAATTGGGCTGACGCCCGAACAGCAGCACTATCTAGGGCGAGTGCTCAGACTTAAAGCAGGCGATCGCTTTATTGCCATGGATGGGCGGGGGCATTGGTGGCTGGCGCAATTGGGCACCGCCCTCGACTCGGCCCAGATC
>DATNOW010000569.1:0-3773 GCA_036703515.1 Chroococcidiopsis sp. | reverse complement strand
GGCTATTCAGTTGGCTGAGCATATCACACAGCGTCGAGGCGATCGCTTCTGGGGTGAGCGCTTCTTCGCTCGCGTCAGCATGCTGTAGATAGCTTTGCAGCGTTAAGGCAGCATTCAGCGTGATTTGCTCTAACGTTGTCGTTTGCTCTGACTGCATTCATCCGTCTCCTTTCTGCCTATCCAGATGGAGTGGATACGCATTGCCAGAGCCGAATTCCTAAAAGCTCAGCATATTTACGGTGAGTAGGTTTGTGAATTGCCCCTAGGCTAGATTGCCCCTAGGCGGGGCCACAGCACGCCCTACCCATTCCTAGGCAGGTGATGGGCAGGTGATGGGCAGGTGATGGGTAAGGGGTGAGATAAGAGTCTGTAAGACAGCCTGAAACGCTCTGCCTTGCCTGTGCGCCTATTCCTGGGGTGATTCTAGCGGTTCTAGAGGCTTGACCAGCTTGCCGCGACGCTCTAGCCACAGCGAGACCCCAATCACAGCCGCCACAATCACCAGACCCAGTGCACCCAGCTTGGCTATCCAGCTAATCAACGTCTCCAGCTCAACAAATCGCCCAACAAAATAAGACAGGCTGACAATCACCAGCGACCACAGCGATGCACCGGCCGCGTTGTAAAGCAAAAACTTGGGATAGGGCATTTGCGCAATCCCAGCCAGCGGCCCAGCAAAAATCCGCAGGAGGGTGATAAACCGTCCCAAAAACACCGCCTTAGCGGCATTTTGGCTAAACTGT
Source organism: Chroococcidiopsis sp. (assembly GCA_036703515.1). Classification (GTDB taxonomy): domain Bacteria; phylum Cyanobacteriota; class Cyanobacteriia; order Elainellales; family Elainellaceae; genus DATNOW01. The sequence goes on along the minus strand of DATNOW010000569.1, from coordinate 3,030 downwards.
CGCCGCCCCTCTTCGAGCTGCTCATCGCTGATGCGAAAAACTCTACCCAGCTTGGTCAGCAGTGTCCAGCCACCATAGGCCCCAATCCAATAGCCGCAGCTATCGCCAATGATGGCCCCGGCCGTCGAACTGCCCAAAACGCCCCAATAGCTGAGATCGGTATTGCCTGCCAAAAAGCCGCCTACGACGGTAATGGTCTCACCGGGAATGGGAATCCCAGTGTTTTCAAGCAAAATTCCGAAGAAGACAGCAGCATAGCCATATTGCTGAGCAATTTCCTGGATGGCGTCCAGAGAGATCAATTCAAATGACATGCAACCAGCCTTCGTAAAGTTTGATAAATTTTTTTCATCTTTCGATGATCTTGGCGCAACTCCCTGGATTGTGTCAATTCAAACGCCCATTTGTTTGTTGAGTTCTCACAGACCGGGTTTTCACAGATCGGGTTTTCACAGATCGCGCTTTTGCAGATTGCGCTTTCGCAGACTGAGTTTTTGCAGAATGCGCCGCTGCGGCGCAGCTCTAATCGGGCCACCCTGTTGGCCGATACCTAAATCAAAACGGAGCGACTTGATACTCGACCGGAGCCGCGATCGCCACGTCTAAGATCGGTTGCTGGCTGAGACAGAGCCAGTGGCAGGTAAACAGGTCGGGCGATTGGATTCCTAAGCTGGCGATCGCAGGTGCGGACGGAAACGGAAACACGCGATCAAAACAGACTTCGCCATCGCTAACCCCAAACTGAATCAGATAGGTAGACGGCGGCGCAGACAGCGCCTTGAGAAGCCGTTGCCCTAGTTGATACAGGGGTTGTCGCCAGCGATCAGGTAAATGAATGGGTTGTTGAAAGGAACTTAAGGGCTGGACATCGGACAATGGGTGATTGGCCGACCCGCTAGCAGAGTGATCCGCCTCTTCTATTATGCACGGGGCGCTGACCGAATCGATCGGCGGCGGCGAGGAATCTGCTTGAGTCTTTGCCATCCCGATCACTTCGGCGTACAGCGGCCCTTTGGCGGTGAGCACAACCGGTAGCCAAAACTCTCCGCTGCCGGTCGCATACCCCAAGGTGCGCTGCACCCAGTCGCGCAGTCCGGGCACATCTGCTGCGGTTTCAAACAATTGGCGCTGGGGAAATGGCAAATCGGCAGGCAGCTCGGCCGGCCAGTGCGCCAGCAGATCGAAGGTGAGCGGACAGAGAATCGTATCGGTGTCTGCTGTCGCGCCTTCTGTAATCGTGCTTTCTGTAATCGCGCTTTCTGTAATCGTACTGGCGCTGGCGATCGCCCCCAGAGCCCCATCGGCTGCCACAATGCCCACCGAATAGCCAGGATGAGACTGGCGGATCGCATCTTGACAGGCGATCGCCATTTTAGCCGCTACAGAACTGGCTGGAGACGGTTCGCGCCAACCGTCGGCTCCAGCATCAACAACAATCCAAACGTGAGTCACTAGATGCCGCTAAACGAAGGAAGAGTGGATGCACCGCTGCCCGAACGGGGAAACGATGGCAAGTCGATTTGGGTGACTTGGCGATTACGGACCGCGAGGCGATAGCTAACGCTTTGCAGCTCGGCATGGAGCTGCCGGTTTTCGCGCTGCACCAGCGACACTTTTTGGCGAATCGCTTCCATCCGCTGGGCAAACTTTTCGCGATAAATATCAGGCAGCTTTTGCACCACTTGCTCTAACATCCGCGATCGCTCGGTCAACTCTTGCACCGACTGGCGCAGTTGATAGATTTCGCTGTCTTTAGAGGCGATCTGGTCTTGGTAAAAGGCAACCTGCTGCTCAACACTTTGCAGCTGATCGCGCAGTGCCCGCATTTCAGCCATGTGCCGCTCAGAGACTTCTGAGGTGGGCACGAGGCTAGCGTTGCCTTTGACTAAGCGAAAAAGCTCTTGCGATAGCTGCTGCACCAGTTGGTCACGGGTTTGCAGCTCTTCGCGCAAGCGGACGACTTCTGACTGACGTTCAGGGAGAGTTTGGGTCATAGCTTGACTCACGGTTTTGACTCACATTACAGCTTCGATCGGCTCACTTTTGACGGGTTCAATACGGTTTGCGTCCCAGCGGCGAGGCGGCGAGGCGCGACGGATCTCCCGCCAAATCGCTGTTGCAGCTAATGTACCATCTGCAACCGCAATTGACACTTGATTGATACCTTCTTTTAGATCTCCGAGGGCAAAGATGCGGGGATGGGTGGTGCGACACATTGAGTCGGTGATCAAGTTGCCGCCTTTCCATTCCAAGCCAGACACACCCTTGAGGTAATCGTTGAAGTAGTGCGACCCCATGGCAATTAACCCTGTTTCTAGCTCAACGGTGGAGCCATCGGCAAGCTCTACGCCACTCATCTCATGGTCGTGTCCCAAAAAGCGCCGGATTGGCGCTTCGACCAAGGGAAAGCCAAAGTCGTTGAGCTTTTGCCGCATCTCGGCCCCAACTTCGACTTGGCCGTGGGTAAAGACGGTGATGTAAGGTGTAAACCAGTTTAAGACAAAGGCCGTATTAATCGCCCCTTCGCTGCCGACAAATAATCCGCAGCGTTTGTCGGCCATCTCATAGCCATCGCAGATCATGCAGACGTGCAGGTTGTAGCCCGCATAGTCGAATACATTTTGCATGTCGTCGATCTGGGGCAGGTTGTCGATAATGCCACTGGCGGCGACTACATATTTGGAGCGAAAAACAGGATAGGTGCTGGTTTGTTTGCCAACCTTGACTTTGACTGCAAAGGTGTCGCCTTCGTCGGTTACGTCTTCAACGTAGCCCAGCAAATAATCGGCCCCCACCGACAGCGCGTGCTCTTGTCCTTGCTTGAGCAATTCGCGTCCCGGCGTGGTCGGGGGTAGCCCTAGGTAGTTGCGCAGGTCTTGCATCCAAAAGGAGCGTCCTCGCCCTTTTTCGATCACCAGACATGAAAGCCGGTAGCGCTGTAGGTAGATCGCAGCCGATAGCCCGCCTGCGCCGCCGCCAACGATGATGACATCGTAAACGTGATCAAGTCGCTGATCCAGATTTTTCTTA